>CAZUPN010000056.1:0-10157 GCA_964622015.1 uncultured Rhizobiaceae bacterium
GTCAACCGAGGTTCGTTGCTTGTATCCAAACCAGATTTTGTCTTTGTTTTTGGCATGATTAAGAAATTTAGATTGATAATAATCTAAATATTAGAGGTGTTAATAATATACGGTTTTAATGGAAATGTTAAAGCTGTTAAGTTTTTTTAAAAATGTACTCTTGGTTGGAATTTTTTCTGCCTGGCTGGAGGGGTTCACTTCAACCTAATACTATTTTTCGCGTTGAAATTGAAAACAAACATATCATTACCGCCCACGCCTCTGGTAAAATTCGCAAAAATAAAATCAGGATTCTAAAAGGCGATAAGGTAGAAATAGAAATGACTACCTACGATTTATCAAAAGGAAGAATCGTCAGACATAATAACTAACAGCTGGAAACTAGCTGTAACGCTCAGAGCTTGCTAAGAGCTTGTTGACAATAAGGAATTTATAAACATGAAGCAATCGGCTATAGACTCAACTCAACAATATCAAATACCTTGCAATGGTAAACAAGATAGTACAGACAAATTAAAACTAATCTTTGCAAATCGTGGTAAATTAGTTAAAAGTAACCGAGATGACAATGGTTTTGGAACTATAATCATTGAAATAAAGTCAGATTCTTTAAAAAATGAATTAAGACAAAAACTTGGTTTATTTAGATTCAGAATTACTGATGTTAATGATCGAAAGTTAGAAGAATTAAAAGAAAAATTTCCAACCGCTACTATTGAAACTGACAAAGAAAAATCAATATTAGTAACTGGTGATATTGGTTTAAAAAAAGATCTAGAGTTAGTTGTTAATGGCTGGGCAAAAACAAATCCTGAAGACCAAGATCAAGTCACCCCATCTCAAGAAGTTTTTGTTTCTCCCATACCAGATGAGTCATCAGAAAAAAAAGACCCACTTAAAAGAAAATTACAAATTTTTCATCAAGAACATTCTAAGATACCAACATTAATTAAAGATGAGGATATTAAGGAGCAGAGTCTTAAAGATTGCTATATTAGTCTTAAAATTCTTATCAAAGACGATAAAGCGTTAGAAGATCTTGGTCAAATTTCTGACGATAATTATCACTTACTTGGTGATAAAAAACCAATCGCTGTTAATGATATTTTTGCACCCCTACAAAAGGACCAAAAGCCGGTTAGTAAGCTAATAATTATAGGTAGAGCGGGTATTGGTAAAACCACCTTAATGCAATATATTGCTTACAAATGGGGTGAGGGACATAAATCGGACTATAATCGATTTGACTATTTGTTTCAAATTAGACTTAAAGATCTACTCGATGATGAATGGCGGCAAAATTATGGTCGCGATGAGTTAAACCAAAATCCACTCGCCTGCTTTATCCACGCTCATCTTGATCGTGATTTTAGAAGTGAATTTAAGTTAGAAGATATAGTTACGGCAATTAGTGATCAAGAAAAGGTCTTATTATTGCTTGATGGCTATGATGAAGCAGCAGTTAGAATTGCCAGTAATAATTTGGCCAGCGATATTTTTAACCAAGCGTTAAAATATCAAAATATTATTATGACCTCTAGGCCAAATGTCCTAAGTGATAAAGTTAGCTCTAATTTTGAACGAGTTATTGAAAATGCAGGGCTTGATGAGAAAGGCATAGAAAGTTATATTGATATTAATTTTACTGGTAGCGATCAATTAAAGTTAGAATTAAAGCTTTTTTTGCTGCAAAACCCTGTAGTTAAATCAATGTGCAACACACCAATTAATGTAGCAATTTTATGCTTGGTTTGGGCAAAAGATGAGTTGGTAAATATCAATAAAATCAGTGCTGATTTTAATCTTGGATTACTATATGAAAAAATAATTATCCTGCTGGCTAAAAGATATCTAAACAAGTTTCAATTAGATAAAACTCAAGCTACTAAGCTAATTAATATTTCTGATCAGCAAATAGCTGCTTTGCCAATAATTAGATTCCTACAAGCTGTTAGCTATCAAAGTTTTATTACTTGCCAGACAATTATTAGCTCTAAATTAATCGAGCAAGAATTAAGTAAAATTGAATATCAAGAATTAACAATTGAAGCAATAGGTCGCTATGGCCTACTTAAGCCAGATACTGAAGGCAAAAGAGTAGTAGATGTTGATCATAGTTTTTTGCATTTAACTTTTTTGGAATATTTTACCGCTAGGCAACTAACATCTTATTTAGCAAGCCCAGATCAGGATATAGTAAGAAAAAATGCTGATTTAATTGCCATTAACCGCAATCAAGCAAGATATTTACTGGTTTTAAAATTCATGGCTGGCATGGTTAGCGCAGATAAATCAGAATCAGCATCGATATTAATTACAAGATTTTGGGAAATAGTTACTTGTAATATTGATGGGATAATTGAATTAGAAGCAGCGCCAAAAGTAACCCTGCTCATGCATTTACTTGCTCAGGCGCAAATAGAAGGAAAATTAGATTCAAGAATTCCAAATCTTAACCAAATTCAAGAATTTATTGATGAAGCAGTAATCGCAGATTTAGTCAATTTTAGTGATAAAATAATTTATAGCGGTTATATTTCTGAGAAAATATTAAATAAAATATTATCAATAGTTGCCGATGCAGAATCTGCGCCCAAAGTTAAAGTGGCACTGGATACTCTACCAACAATTGCAAGTAAATATCCTCAAATCAGACAAGAATTAGTAAGAAAATTATTGTTATTACTTAGGTCTGATGATTGGCTATTAAAAAAACATGTAGCTGAAATCATACCAGACATAGCATTAGCTGATTTAGAGCTAGATCTGCAAAATGAGATCATCAAAGATTTAATATTGGTAATCAAAAATGACCAAGGAATTAAGCAAAATCTTGATCTAACCAAATCATTAATTACCAGCCTAGCAACAATTTCTGCCAGATTTGGCGTATCAAAAGAAGCGCTAGAGCTGATTATATTTTTTGCTTCTGATAAAGGTGTTTTTGCTCAAATTGGACATGAAGCTCTGATTAGAGCAGTAGGGGCTATGCCAATTAAAGAATTGTTTGAATTAATTAAACCATTATTATTGACTCAAGGCAAATGGCAGGTTAGAGACGGCGCAGCTTTTTATCTTTCGCAAATAGTAACCATAAACCCAGAATTAGCGGATGAAACTTTTTTACTACTTAGGCCGTTAATTTTTGATGAGGAGGCCAAAGTTAGAATAGCCGCCTCACTTGCAATAACAGAAATTGTAAAAACTACCAAAAAATATACTGATCAAACTTTTGAGTTATTGACTCCACTTATTTCTGACCAAGATTTAGATGTTAGAGCTAATGCCTGCATAGTTATCAAGGCAATAGTTACAATTAATCGCCAATTAGCAAGCAAAGCGTTGGTATTGGTTAAAAATTTTCTGCTTTGTAATAAAAATAGTTGGCGACTAGTTGAAATTGCCAATTCATATTCACTTGAATTAATCGATTTTATCACTCCAAGCGAAGCTTTGCGTTTAATTAAAATCTTTCTACGAAAAGAAAGTGATTTTGAGATGCAACTTGGCAATCTAATAAAAATTTTGGAATCACTAAAAGGAACCGCTATTGACGGTGTTGAACCACCGATTAAAAAAGCAGTTTGCGATGGTTTTAATACTCCCGATATAGACATTTTAATCTTGGCATTAACCGAGATAAGACAAACCTCAGAAGGCAATAATCATTCAAAAATCAGAGAAAAGATAAAGGAAGCTGGCAATATAGATAAACTTTTAACAAAAATATCTAAAACCTTAAGTAAGGATAACTTTAATTTACTGCTGATGTATAGAAGATATAGCGATACAATGTCACCTCTTCGCAATCCTGCATTTGGTTACCAGGATGTTGATATTAATAATTTAAAAAAAGTTGCAATCAAATCTTTATCTAAAATTGCTAGGCTAGATCCTAGAATCTCTGATCGTTGCATTGAAATAATAATTCCTTTTATTGATGAAAATAGTGGCTGCGATATCAGAGATGCTGCTAAAGAGGGATTTTGTGAAATTATTAAATCAGTACCAGCGATTAAAGCTTTAGAATTTCTTACAAATGCTTTTGCTAGCACGAATCATACTGTCTGTGATGCAGGTGCAAACGCCTTATTTAAAAAAGTTACATCAGATCCTGATTTTGCAAAAAAAGCCTCACAGTTAATTATGCCGATATTACATAGTAGAATTACCTTTTCCGACTATGAGGCTAACCAGGCATTATCAAAAATAGCAAATGCTATGACTATAGGTGATTTGCTAGGAATGGTTGAATTTATTGTTTTAAGAGCAAACTATTTACTAGCGAGCAATAATACATCTATAGTCAGACAAGTAACAAATGGCGTCGCAATTGCTAAAGCTTATGGAAGATCCGCTACTAGTCATTTTTGTATAATAATAAATGCTATACCAGCAGATAAAATATTGAAATTTATCAAACCATTAGTTGCAGCTAATCATCCCGAAATCAAGGAAGCGGCCTCTGTGGTTTTGTCATTAGTAACCAAAGGCGAAACTCAAACTCAAGATCTGGAACTGATTAAATTACAATTACAAAATCAAAAACCATATGAAAGAGAAGGTGCCATTAAAAATCTTTTGTCATTGGTAAAAACTAATCCCGAGCTGGCAGCTAATATTTTAGAAGTAATTGAGCCATATTTGACCGATAATACCGATTATCATGGTCAAAGTAGCATTACTTTACTCATGGCTGAAATTATAAAATTAATTCCTGCAAGTAAAACATTAGAGGTGGTTAGGAAATTATTTTCTTCTAATAATGAGACGCTTAAGAAACATGGTTCATGGTGCGGCGTACATTCTGATGATAAAGTAGTTTACGAATATCAAGGATTAAAAACCCATATGGCTGTATTAAAACAGACATTAGAAACTCATCCCGAATTAACAGTTGAAGTTGTGGAGTTAGTTAAATCTTTGATTAAAAAAAAGAAGAGCGGAACTCGCAGTAATGGCGCTGCTATAATCTACCATGTAGCAATAATAGGATTGATACAACCTTCACAGGCCGTTGAATTGATTGCTCCATTACTATTAGATCCAAAACCAGAGGTAAGAAAAGATGCTGCTACTTGCCTATCAGAAATAGCGTCATTTGCTCCTGAGGTTACTCGCCAGGTCCAAGAATTAATTACACCTTTATACCATGATGACCATCAGCATATTGAAGTTATTATTTCTAAAATTATCGAACAAACGGTAAAAACAGATCCATTAGCCACTGCTAAAAATTTACAAAAAATTATAGACTCAGCACCAAAACTTGCAGCTGAAGTTTTATGTAAAATTGTACCATTTCGCTATCAAGATGATAAAGATCTTGAAGATAACACTCTGGTTAAAGTAATTAAAGCAAATCATGAAATTGCTATCAAGGTTTGGGAAATTATAAAGCCTATTTTTGCTGGTGACTACAAAACTGAGTGGCGATCAATTAATCGCGCCATTGATATTTTATCAGAAATAATTACAGCAGCTCCTGAGCTTACCACTGAAGCTTGGCCAGTAATAAAGCCAGTAATTGCTGCTCATAATTGGCTTGGTCTAAGCACCTCCAGAAAATTTATGTCACAAATAATTAATGCTGCTCCAGAAATTGCTTGTGAGGTATTGGTTGTAGCAACACAATTACCATTTGAAACTTATCAAATGTCAATGAGCTCAATTGGCGATGATTATTCCCCATCTGATGATGCAATTGAGCAAATATCAAAAATAATTACTCTAAACCCAGAATTGGCAATTGACGCTTTCAATTTATTTAAGACTCGCCTTGAAAAGAAAGGATATGAAATAAAGGCTATTATTGCCATGTTGTCAGTAGTAAAAATCAAGCCATCTCTTATTGAAGAATTCATTATATTAGTAAGACCTTTTATCGATCATCAAAATCATTATCTTAAGTCAATTGCGGCTTGTTGTATTTTAGAATTAGGAAAGACCGCTCCAAATCTTATTTTAGAACTTATTGATATAATAAAACCCACTTTCTTAGATCAAGACATTGATACTGAATCACTTAGCAGAATATTAGAATTAGTGGGCTCTAATCCAAAGTTAGTAGATCAAAGCCAGGAGATGACTGGATTAGTAGGATCTGCTTCACGAAATTCTGATATTAAAATAGCCATAACTCATAAAATGTCAGAATTAATTGATGTTAATCCAATATTGATGGCTCAAAGCTCAAAGCTCATTGAACCATTTTTAACCTTTAATATAGAATATGATCAAGATAATCTTGCTAGAAATCATATAGAGCAATATAATAGAAATAGCGCTTTTTATTTTTTTAGCAAATTAGTAAAAGTAATCTGCGAAAAGCAACCAGACCAAATTATCTTGGCAGCAGAATTATTAATACATCCCAATCATCAAATAAGAAATAATACCATAGAAATTTTGTCAGAATTTCTTTCACAGATTGAAGAAAGGCAAGATTTAGACAAAATTCAAATCATTAAGATTATTGCAGCAATATCTTATTATAATGATGACATAGCAAAACAAATAGGGGCTGGCAATCAAGAAACAGCTACTCAAAATGCCAAAAAATTACTAAAATTATTACCAATAATTCTTACCAAACAAATCAGTGATATTGATAATCAATCTTTAAAATATCTAATTGAGAATTTCGATGATTTAGTTATAAATCCTCAAATTAGATTATGCTTAAAAACATTATATCGTCACCTATTAAAGCAACAATCTGCTGGCAATAATAACGAGATACAAACTGCCTTTATTACAAGATGTATAGAGCATCATTTTGTATCTTATTTTGATGGCAATCATCATCAAATTATTTTTGACGGGCAATCATATCAATTAAAAACCGCTGATCATTTAACAACGAGACTAGAATTTGAACATCTAGTTCAGATAGGATTAGATAGCAAAAAAACTACCACTAGTTTTGATTTTCAGGCTTTGCAGCCAGATTTAAAAACACAATATATTACTCACCAACCACTATTTCCAAACTCTGGGTCAGCAATAAAAATTGCCGCTTGTGATATTAATCAAGCTTTATCATTACTTGTAATTGATGGATCTGTTATAGATTCTAAAAATCTATTATCTGATAAAAGCTGGCAATTATCTTTGATGAGTGACTCTGATAATGCCACTTTCTTATTGGTTCAGGGTCGCAATATTTTTGGTAATGTCCTAATCTACCAATTACGCCCTAACCCCGATCAATTGATTGAAACTTATATCTATCACCCTTTAGATATTGATCGTAAATTGCGAGAAAAAATATTTGGACCAATTGATTATGATCAATCAGAGCAATTATATTATGCCACTACCATTGGTATTTCCAACCAACAATTAGCTGAGTTAGTAACAAAATTTAGATCAACTAACTCTGAATTATTAGAAATTGCTAAAGCTGGAGCATTGTTACAATTTCAATATTTATCCCAGATAATGCTTGATGTTGATTTACAATCATTAACTCATCTTAGCCAGTCACAAAAAACTCATTTGGCTTTACCTTGGGATGAATATATAGCGCGGGAAGATACAATTAAACTAAATCACGTTAAATTATTAACAGGTAGCTCAAGATCAAATCTTTTAAAGCAAGGTCACGATCTGGCAGCGGCTTTTAGGGCTGCTTGCTATAATCGAAATTTGCAGATCGTAGAAGATTTACTGTCAACAAATCCAGAAATTATCAACTCACAAGATAGAGACGGGAATACAGGATTGCACTTTGCTTGCCAAAGGGGTCATAAAGAAATCGTAGAATTTCTATTATTATCAGCTGATATTAAATATAATTCACAAAATAATGATGGCTTTACCTGTCTACTTATTGCGTCTCAAAAAGGATATATATCAGTCGTAGATTTACTACTCAAAAAAGGTGCCAGCCCGGATATAGCAGATCTTTTTAATAAAAGACCAATCGACCTAGTTGGAGCAAAAAGCCTAGAAATTTTTGCGCTGCTAAGATATCAGGAAGGCTTTAATCTTATTAAAGATAAAATTACTAATAAGACAGCTCAAAATATTGAATCACAAGAATTTTTAAAAGGAAAAATTGCGTTCAATCCAATCAAAATTGAAGCCCTTAATAAATCATATGATCCAGCTACCGATAAATTAGAGCTAAAAATAAAAGTTACTATTAGTTATAAAAACAAGAAAGGCACCAATGTATCATGCCAAATTACTAGGGACTTTAATATTGGCAGCAGATCTGAAGATTTAAAAGACGATTTAGCAGCTCTTGATAATATCGATAAAATAATCGATGAAATAATCGATGACGCCTTAGAAATAATAGCGCCACAATTACAAATAATTAAAGCAGATACAGAGCAAAAAGCAGTTTTGAATGAGCTTTTAGGGGATAAAATTGCAAAAGAAATCCCCGAGCTTAAATCAGATATTGTTAGCCAAATATCAAGACTCGATCAAAAATTTGAGCAAATAACATCCAGTCAAGAAACTGTTGAAACCCTACAAGAAAAAATAGCTAAACTCTTATTAAAAGATCGGGGTAATTTTGGTAGTGATCATCTTGCAACGAGTCTAGAACTATACCTAGAAACACTTGATGAAATCTATGACGATCAAACCAAAAATTTGGAGCAAAAAATTAAAGAAGTTGCCAAAAGACTCCCAAGCTATAGATCTTTCTTAAAAAATGCCTCAAGAGATGAAGAAAAGAAATTATCAAAATATCATCACATTAGAGAGAAAAAATCAGGCCAATTGGCAGAAGAATCAGCAAAGAAAGACTCTCTTATCGAGTCAAGAATCAATGAGATAAAAATTTTACTGACTGAATTAGAATCTGCAATCTTAGAACAACAAAAAATAGTTTTTAAACAAATACAAACATCTTTTGAATCAGATAAACAAGACCCAGCGTTAACTAGAGATAAAAGGCAAGCTTTGGCAATTAAATTATCCGATCTTAAAAATATCGAAAATATTTTAACTCTCCTATCAATACCGATTATAAAAAAACCAGGGCCAAAAACAAAATCACCAAAAGCAGAATCTTTGGAAAAACCTTTATATTTGCTAAAAACCAAAGCTACTATTAAGGATATAGAGCTGGTGCTAAGCCAAAATAATCTGCTTAGATATAGTGACGAGCAATTGATAGAAATTAACGGTCTTTTTTGCAGCATTGATGATGAAACACAGCAAAGTAATTTTTGCCAACAATTTGTTGACACTGCCAGTGCCATTTTAATTTCTAGTACTGATTTTAGTCAGTGCGCCAGAAGAATAGCGATTTTGATGACAAAATTAATTACTGAAAATCAACGCCAACAATTAGTAGAAAATATTTGCAATAGCTACAATCAAATTACTGGCGATAATCTAGTTAAATCTGCAAAATTTATTGAAGGAACTGAACTACTTTTAAAAACAGCTAGCCAAGATCAGAGTGCAGATAGTGAGTTAACAATAAATTGGACTGAAATAGTAGGGCGCAAACAAACTGCAGAACAAAAAATAATTAGAGAATTTTTAGTAGAAATTACCAATAAAGGAGATTTTCATCCAATATTGATAAGCCAGCCCCACGGCAAACATAGCCTGTCTGATTCAAGCATAATAAAGCAAACCGCCGATCAAATAATAGCTAAGAATTTGGCTACAACTCCCCTACAACTAAAAGAAATATTTGGTGAGCAATTTTGCTTAACTGATCAAGTTGTAAAAAATATTATACAAGTAATAGCTGAAAATTTCTTAGACCACACCGAAAAAAGAAATCGCGGCTCCCATAATTTTTGCATCCTAATTCCAAAAATATTTCCAAATCCCAAATCTACCCTAAATCCAGAACAAAAAGAAAAATATCTTCAAAAGTTTAAAGAGCTTGCCATAACAATAAAAGAAGCTAGAGATAATCCACAAATAGTTCCGGCAATCTAGAAAAAATTAAGTGGTCAGGTCATGATAATAAAGTAATTGAGAGCGTCCAAACCCACTAGCGTCCCATTAACCCCCTTACAGTAACAAGGGCCAGCAATCATCTTCGTCAATATTTTTGTAATCAAAGTCCCCAAGCAGTTGATTTATGGGCATCCTCTCGAGAGTTTCATAAATTTTGTGTAAATGATACTAAATCCCATTTATAATTCCATATATTACTTGAATTTATATTACCA
>CAZUPN010000057.1:0-9780 GCA_964622015.1 uncultured Rhizobiaceae bacterium
AAACCTTTAGAAATTCTTCTAAAATTCTTTGTTTATTTTTTTCAGAATCAATTAAATTATCCATAGATTTACATATTTTTAATTGAGAAAATCAGATGAATTGAGCGATCTGGCTTAATCAAATTATTGCCATTATTTTCGGCAATCAACAATGAGGTTAAAACACAGCAGCCATTATAATTTAAAGTTAATGTTCGTGATATATTTTGCTTGGTTTCCAAATCGCGATTAATTGAAAAATTGGCCGATAAACGTCTAGTAACTGCAACATTAACCCCAAAATTAGTCTGTTCTTTTTTTTCTAAATTGACAGGAGTTGGCTTAATTAAAAGGTAATTATTATAAAAACCAAAGCGTTCAAAATTTAAATTAGTAGTAACCTGATTAATATCATTACTAAAATTTGATTGATTTAATTGAAATGAATAAGTGATGTCAAAATATTTTACAGCCCGGTAATATAAATCCCCGACATAATTTGATCTATTATCATTGAAGCCGAGAATTTTAATATCTTGAATTTTTTGATTTTTAATTACGCTTTGGCCGATATTAAGCCCATATTGACCATATTGATTAAACATGTTTGTTCTCATACCATAGCTAATGCTTTGCCCAGCTTCATTTCGATCAAAACCGGCAATACGGCGAGCAGCAAAAAGATTGCCGCTACTAAGTTCAGTATCATTGCTATCCTCATTATCTAAAAGAGTAAAATTTTTAGTATATGAGCTATAGGTGGTTTTAATGATTGGCTCAATGATTATGGTGTTGGTATTATTGGTTTTAATTAAAGGCAATCTCCAGCTTGCTGATAAGGTTGGCCTTTGGTTAATGGCATTGTGTTTAATTTTGCTATTATGTACCAGATTAAATTGTGAGCTATTTTCAAGCCAGTAAAAATCATTTTGCAGCGATGATTCAAATTCAAAAATATTGCCACGTAGATTAAAGGGGACTTTAATTTCCGGGGTCAAACTGACGCGGCGATAATTAATACCGCTTTTGCGATTAATCACTGTAACATTAGAGCCAAAGCCGATTTTTTCTCTGGAAAATATTGGCTTAATGGTGGTATAGTTGTTGATAATTGGTAGCGCAAATGGTGCTAATTTTTCTCCTGTCTCATCTTCTAATTCCTGAATTTTAACGGTTTTAATTGAGTAATAATCGCGTTCCTTAATATAATCAAGATTTACTTCTGAGACAGTATATCCAATTGAATTGCCATGATAGTCGCGATAATAATTGCGGTCACCAACCTGGTTAATATTAAAATTTGAGCCGGTAGTTTTATTATAGTCAAATTTACCATCAGCATTTAATGCATAACGATAATCAGCTTTGCTGCGATTAACGACCAGAGTGTCATTATTAGAGTTAATCTCATTATTTGCCAACTCCAAATTGACCTTATAATTACCGCTTGCAACTAAATGACGAAATTCACTGTCAATTAATAAATTTTTATTGCCAAAATGAATTTGCGGAGTAACGGTTAAATCCTTATTTTCAGAGATATTAAGATAATAAGGAATTCCAACCCCAATTCCGAGTCTTGAACTTCTTAAATAGCTAGGGCGCAGAAAGCCTGATTTTCTTTTGTTATTTGGTAACGGTAAATAATAATATGGCGAGTAAAGAATCGGGATATTGTGCAATTTAACGATTGCGCTTTTAAGCCTGATTGAATCATCATCTTTATCAATTATAGTTTGTCTGGAAACAATGGTAAATAAATCACTTTTAGTGCCGGCAATGTCATTATTTTCGGCAATATCAGGATTGGGACAGATCGAATAAATTGGATTTTGTAAAATAGTTTTTCTGCTGCTGATATGGTCAATTTTTGGTGATTTTAAATAAGAGCCATCCTCAAGAAATATCGTGCTATTGGTAAATGTCCCTGATGATAAATCTTCTTTGATCTCTATTTCACTGGCCCTTACTTTACCAATCTCGATATTTTTTATTCTAACATTACCAAATGCTCTAACCCATCCGCCATTTTTATCATAAGACATCTTATCGGCAAACACTATACTGTTGCCGCGGCTTAATTCAGCATCGCCAGTAGCGGTAATGATATTAGTGTCGCTATCGCCGCTTATATCGGTAGCCTTTAATATTGATAATAATTGCTGGTCCTGACTGACCTTGCTTTTAGGAAAGGCGTTAGCATCGGTTGCAAAAAATATTAGCAGTATTATTCCAGTCACATAATATTGCTCATTTCTACCATATCTTTTGTGGCAAAAATTATTAAAAAAATTAGCGATACTATGTGGCCAAAGTAATAAAATTTGAAAGTTTCTCAGTCCCAAATTCATTTGATTATTTCTTGCCCTCTTTGATTCCAAATATTGTTAACATAATCTGATTGCAAAATCTGAGTTATTTTTTTAGCTTCATCCTTGATTCCTAATTTATAGTAAATTTCAACCAATCTAAAATAAGCCTCTGCCATCTGATCAGTATGGCGGTAATAATTAATAACCTCATTAAAATTATTAATTGCTGCGACATAATTTTTATTTTCAATATTGTAACGACCATTTGTCATTAATGAGGCCGCTATATGATTATCAATAAAAATTAATTTCTCCTTAACGTCACTAACATATTTAGAATTTGGAAAAGTAGCAATGAGTTGCCTAAATATTGATGAAGCTTCTTTGGTAATTTCCTGAGATCGCATCAGATTTGGAATTTGGTCATAATAAGACAGGCCTTTAAGATAAAGCATATAGGCTATATTTTGATCTCTTGGATTTAACAAGATAAAATCATCAACTATTCTGGCGACTTCAATATATTCCTTTTCTTTATAATAGCCGTAAGCAGACATCACCTCGGCCCTAATTGCCCATTTAGAAAAAGGAAAATCATCATCAATTTTTTCAAAAGCCTTAGCCGCCTCCAAATAGTCGCGATCCTTTAATAATTGCAATGATTTCAAATAAGATGTTTCGGCGCTGGTTTTTTCATTTTCTTTTTTACTACAAGCGCTAGATAGGCCTAAAAAAGCCAATAAAATGCAACTAGTAACAATGTTTATAACAATTTTTCTCATATATTTTATAAAAAACTTTTAAATTCATTTATAATCCCCAAATAAAGTGGGCGTTTGAAGGCGACTATGCTATCAATTATTTCGCCTGGATCGATCCATTTCCAATCCGAAAATTCGGGATTTTCATTACCGATATTAATTAAGGAGTCATCGCCAAAAAATTCAATTAAATACCATCTTTGTTTTTGGCCGATATATTTGCCGCCCCAGAATTTTTTTTGTAATTTATAGGGTAGGTTGTAGTAATAATAGCTGTCGCTTTTTTTTAAAATTTTAATATTATCTTCAATTCCGGTTTCTTCCTTTAATTCACGATACATTCCGCAATCCTCGCTTTCGCCAGCGTCAAGCCCACCTTGGGGCATTTGCCAGGCATCGGAGTGATTATCAATTCTTTTGCCAACAAAAATCTTTTTTTTAGAATTGATGATCATGATACCGACTCCAAGACGATATAAATAATCGTGATTTTCTGAATTATGATCAATAAGATCAGACTTTTGCTTGGGCACAGATTTATGATCCATTTTTTAAACTTTGAGTTGTTTAATTTTTTTAATAAAAGATAATTTTATAGTTTAGTTGGCGCTTAATATGCAAAAGCTACTCGAAGCTTACAAAAATTATCGCTTTATCAAGCGCTACCCTTTAAGGTCATCCTCGCGCAGGCGGCGATGACCTTAAAGAGAGTCAAGATTGACAAAAGGTGATTTTTTGCAAATTTCAAATAGCTTTGCTATATAGTGATAGTGATACGCTATAAGTCATCAAAAATAAAATCAAAGAAAATAATCAAAAATAATCATAAATTTTAAATCGGCTATGAAATATAGATCAAGTAGGGGGTTGGCTCCCGAATTGGGCTTTGAAGATGTGATTTTACAGGGTCTAGCAAGTGATGGCGGGCTTTATATTCCAAAATCGCTGCCTAGATTTAGCGATCAGGAAATTTTAAAGATGGCTAAATTAAATTATCAGCAATTATTTTTTGAAATTACTAAATATTTTATCGGTGATCAAATTGATTTAAAGACCTACCGTGAAATAATTGATGAATCTTATAAAAATTTTCATCATCTTGCAATAGCGCCACTAAAGCAGATTAGTCATAATCATTTTTTATTAGAATTATTTCACGGCCCAACCCTGTCTTTTAAAGATTTTGCTTTACAATTTTTAGGAAATTTACTTGCTCATATTTTAAGTAAAAGAAAGCAAGAAATAGTGATTATTGGCGCGACTTCGGGTGATACTGGCTCGGCTGCGATTATGGGTTGTAAAGCTTGCCAAAATGCCAAAATTTTTATTTTACACCCCAATAATTTGATTTCTTTGGTGCAAAGAAAGCAAATGACTACGATTTTAGATAAAAATGTCTTTAATATTGCTCTTGAAGGTAATTTTGATGATTGTCAAAAAATGGTCAAATCGATGTTTGCCAATCAGGAATTTTTAGTCGGTAAAAAAATGGTGGCAATAAATTCCATTAATTGGGGTAGAATTATGGCCCAAATTGTTTATTATTTTTATTCTGCTTTAAGGCTTGGGGTGGGTGAAAAAAATAATATTTCTTTTTCAGTGCCAACCGGTAATTTTGGTGATATTTATGCTGGGTTTTTAGCTAAAAGAATGGGCCTTAAAATCTCAAAATTAATCATTGCCACTAATTCTAATGACATACTTTATCGCTTTTTAAAAAATAATGATTATAAAAAAATGCCGCTACAGGCAACCTTATCTCCGAGCATGGATATTCAGGTAGCGAGTAATTTTGAAAGATTATTATTTGATTATTACCAGCAAAAAAATAGCCAAGAAAAATTTGTTTCATTAATTAAAAATTTTGAAATTAGCTCTAAAATGACAGTGGATTCTGAAATTTTAGCGGCAATAAATCGTGATTTTGATGCGTTTAAAATTGATGATCAGGAGATAATTGCAACCATTAGCCAAATCTATCAGGAAAGTGGCGAAATTATTGATCCTCACAGCGCAATTGGGGTAAAGGCGGCGCGTCAATTTATGGCTAGTAAAGATTATCAAGGTGAGTTGTTGGTGAGTTTAGCAACTGCCAATAGTGTCAAATTTCCAGGAGCAATAATTAAAGCTGGCTTAAAATCGCCAGAGTTACCGAAATTTTTAGAAGATCTGCCGATTAAAAAAGAGCGCTATCAAATTATTGAAAATGATTTACAAATAGTTAAGGATTATATTTCTGGTAAGATAAATCTATAATTTTAATTTTCTGGATTGCCGCGTCGCTTTACTCCTTAAGAGTGATGACTTCAAAGACTTTCGTCACTCTCGAGGAGCTGTAGGCGATGCAACAATCCAGAAAATTGCTGATTATTTTGGCTCTTCTTGATCATGTTTTTGATTTTTATCATCACTATCATCAGAGTCAAATAAAATACGATTTGCCGAGCCTTCAAGATCATTATATTGGCCGGATTTTAAGTTCCATAAAAAGGCAATTAGGCCGATTACTCCAAGGCATAATGTAACTGGAATTAAAAGAATTAAAATTGACATAATAGTTTTTTATAAGTGAAGATAATTAAAAATATTAAATTTTTAAATCGTAATCCAAAACAAAATTTTGAAGAATTTAGTTTACCGCCTTTGGCGCTTACGATTGGTAATTTTGACGGGCTACATATTGGCCATCTTGAAATCATTACTGAGGTCAAAAAAATCGCCTTGCAGCAAAAAATTTCCTCTGCCTTGCTTACTTTTGAGCCCCATCCCTCAAATGTGCTAAATCGAAATGGCAATAAGAATTTTCGCATTACTAATTTAGCAAGTAAACTACAAATTATTAAACAGCAGCAAATTGATTATGTAATTATATTGCCGTTTAATTACAATCTGGCTAGTTTTAGCGCCGAGGATTTTGTGACTAAAATTTTGCTTAACTCCTTGAATTTAAGGCATTTAATCGTTGGTCATGATTTTGTTTTTGGTAAGAATCGCCAGGGAGATATAAATTTTTTACAAAATAAATCGCGTGAATATGGTTTTGGCCTTACAAAAATCGATGCTTTTAAAATTCATTTAGATAATAATGCTGAAATATGCTCCTCAAGCAAGGTAAGAAATCTAATTACCGAGGGTAAAATTGAGATTGCCAATAAAATTTTAGGTAGAAATTTTATGATTAGCGGTATGGTAGTTAATGGCAATAAATTGGCTGGTAAAATTGGTTTTCCAACCGCCAATATTTTATCAAAAGCTGATATTATAAAGCCAAAATTTGGAGTCTATAAAGCCTTAGTTGAAATTGCCGGCTTGCAGCCAAAATTTATGGCAATTCTTAATTATGGCCTGAGGCCAACGGTTAATTTAGAAGACAAATCACCAATTTATGAAATTCATATTTTTAATTATGATGATCAAAAATATGGTGCTCTTTATGGCAGGAAATTGCAGGTAGAATTGCTTGATTTTGTGCGGGAAGAAAAGAAGTTTTCTTCCCTGGAGGCTTTAAAGATGCAGATTCAGAAGGATTGTGAAAATGTATTAAATTCAATTAATTAATTTAAAATTTTTATGATTAAAAAATTTACAATTAACTGTAATTTTACCGGTCAAAAGGCGCCGGTAGATTTTTATATCGGCGATCCGGCGCTTGGTACTCATCCTTTAAATTTTCAAAATAGATGGCTTAATGCCAAGGGTGGCGAAGTGCCAAAAAACTTTATGGATACTTTCACTGAAATACAAAAAATTTCTGAACGTAATAAGGTTTCTTTTGAAGAATTATGTACTTATGTTTTAGAAGAAATAAGGCTAAATAAGGAAATCGAAGATCAATCAAATAAAAAATAATAATAATGGTAAAAAATATTGCAGTTTTAATGGGCGGCTTTAATAGCGAGCGTGAAGTTTCGCTTTCAAGCGGTGAGGCGGTTTATAACGCTTTAATCAAACTTGGTTATAATGCCACCAAGATTGATTTTGATCGTGATATAGTTACTAGTCTACAAAAAATTAAGCCGGATGTGGTTTTTAATGCTTTACATGGTCATTATGGCGAAGATGGTAGAATTCAAGGCTTACTTGATATTTTAAACATTTCCTACACTCATAGCGGGGTTTTAGCTTCGGCCATTTGTATGGATAAGGTTTTGACCAGAAAAATTTGTGCCAGCTACGGCCTAAGATCGCCCGATTACGATATTTTGGTTAAAGGTGATCATGAAAATAACAAGAAAATTATTGCTAAAATTGAGAAGCCTTTTGTTATTAAGCCAATTTCTCAAGGTTCCAGTGTTGGAGTTGAGGTAATTTTAGAAAATTTTAAATTTAATATTGCTCAATATAATTGGCAATATGGTGATCAAATTATCATTGAAAAATATATTGCCGGTCAGGAATTACATGTTGGCATTATCGATAATAAGGCCTTAGGGATAGTTGAGGTGAGGCCAAAAAAACTATTTTATGATTATGAATGTAAATATACTGCCGGCATGACTGATTATATCGTGCCTGCTGAAATTAGCCAAGAAAAATACCAGGAGGCAATGGAGCTTGCGCTTAGATGTCATCAAAATATAGGATTAAAAGGAATTAGCAGGGTTGATTTTATATTAAACAATAAAAATGGCGGCGATAATCAAATTTATTTACTCGAAATTAATACTCACCCCGGCTTTACGCCAAATTCTTTAGTACCTAAAATTGCTAAATATCGCGGTATTTCATTTGAAGAAATCATTGAATATCTGGTGAAGTCAGCTAGTTGCGGCCTATCATGAAAAGAAGAATAAATATCAGAGGTTTTTTGATCTCTAACAGCTATTTTAGACTGATTAGGGCAATATTTAATAAATATTTATCCTATTTCAAAAAATTATTGCTTGCGATCCTGGCGCTGCTAGTTTTTTTTCTGCTGATGGCCATTATTTTTCGTCCACAATTTTTTACCCGATTTTATCAAAAATCTCTAGTTTCGGCTCTATCTATTTTGGCTTCTAACGATCTAAAATATAATAAAATTATTATTAGTGGCTGTAACCGTACCAAAAAAGAAGATGTTGAAAATCTGGTTAATGATTTGATTAATCAGCGCCATCAATCTCAGGCTTCATTTGTTGATAATAAATTAAATTATGAAACTTTAATTTATGAGATAAAAAATAAAATTAAGTCGCAGCTACCATGGGTTGATAAGGTTTTGGTAGCCAGAAGTTTAGCTAATAATAATTTGATCATCGAGATTATCGAATATATTCCTTTTGCAATTTTGAAGGATGGTGATAAGAAATATATTATTGATAAGGATGGCAATATGATTTTAGTGGATGATATTAGTGATTTTGGCCATTTAGTTATTTTATCTGGCAAAAAAGCTAATGAAAATGTTAAATCCTTGTTTAATATTTTAGCAATTAATCAAAACATCAATAGCAATATTTATTCTGCTAATTGGGTTGGCAAGCGTAGATGGGATATTAGATTTGAAAATGGCTTAATAGTAAAATTACCGGAAAATAATATTAGTGAAGCATGGAGAAAATTGCTTAAAATCTATTCTCTTCCGGGGTCAACCATCGATCTTAATATGATTGATTTACGTATTGAAGGTAAGCTATATTTAGAATATAAAAATAATGTTACAAAAGAAATTCAATCATTATGACCAACTCTAACAAGGAGAAAATTGTTGCCTGCTTAGACATTGGATCATCAAGATTAATATGTTTAATTGCTGCAATTGATGATCAGAAAATTAAAATTTTGGGCTATGGTAATAATGAATCAAAGGGCATTATTTCCTCAGCAATTTCGGATATGAATCTAGCGCAAAAAGCAATTACCAATGTCATTGCTGAAGCAGAAAAAAATGCCGGCTTTAATATTGATCAAATATTAGTAAGTATCTCTGGCGGCAGAATAATTTCTGGCCATAAAGAATCCGCAATTCGTATTGCTTCTGACATGGTTAAAAATTCTGATATTATAACGCTGGCTAATAAAATACGTTATGAATTTAAAAAAAATCATCAAGAAATTATTCACCTAATTCCGATGCAATATAAAATTGATGATTGCCTGCCGGTTGCTAATCCCCGCTATATGTCAGGAAAAAATCTTTATGCAAAATTTCATGTGGTTTCAACCAGTTTAACCACGGTCAAAAACATTGAAAATTGTCTAAGAAAATGCCAGCTCTCAGTAAATAATTATATTGCTGAGCCTTATGCGTCAGCAATTGCTTGCCTTAGTGAAAATGAGATGAATCTTGGAACCTTGTTAATTGACATTGGTGGCAGCAATACCTCGTTTTGCCTGATTAATGAAGGAAAATTAATTCATGTCGGTAATTTTGGAATTGGCGGTATTCATATTACCAAAGATATTGCGATGATTTTAAATATTGATTTTAAAAGTGCTGAAAAAATAAAAAATCTCAATAGTTCTCTAATTATTAATCCGCTAGAAGAAAGAGAATTAATAAAATTGAGAGTAGTGGGGCCAAATGATGGTCCAAATATGATTAGAATCACAAAATTAGAGCTAAGGGACATAATTAAATCCAGGATTGAAGAGATTATCGAATCGGTAAAAAATCTAGTGGATAAGGTTAATCTGCCGAGCTTTATGTTGAATAATATTGTTTTAACCGGAGGTGTCGGCGCCTTAGTTGGTATTGATAAGGTTGCTGCTGATATTTTTGCAAAAAATGTTAGAATCGGATATCC
>CAZUPN010000057.1:9790-10144 GCA_964622015.1 uncultured Rhizobiaceae bacterium
AAATGACCCTTCTCATACTTGCGCAGTTGGAATGTTGATATTTTTAAGAAACATGTATTTAAAAGAAAAAATTAAAAATGGTTTCGAAAGTAAAAATAATTGGTTCAAAAAATTAATTGAAAAACTAGTTGATATCTAATTATATCACTTTTAACAAAAATTTTATTTTATATCGGTAAAAAATGCTCTTTTAATAAAAAATTGTTAAAAATATTTATTTTTGCCACTAGATGCTGTGTTTTTTAAAAAAACCAAGGTCAAGAATTTTCTTTTTTGTAAAAGAAATTGGCCATTTATAACAGAAGTGGTTGTTATTTAGGCGAGTAACAGGAGTTATGTTGGTGGCGGAATTGA
>CAZUPN010000058.1:0-10020 GCA_964622015.1 uncultured Rhizobiaceae bacterium
CTGAGGTTAAATTTAGCCTAAATAGAAATTTGACACGGAATTATGGACACTCCCTGATAAAATTTATCTATGAATTCTTGTTGAGATTCTGGCCTACAGAGAAGATGCATCAACTCCTTTAATTGCTTTGCACAATGAGATCTTGGCCTGTCAGTAATGTATCTTCTAATAATTGCCTTTTGATGGAATAGGCACATTTGGATAGGAATATTGCCAAGAAGCTTTCTGATGTTGTTTATATAACCTCTTCTGCCATCAATAGTGACGCTTAAAATCCGGTAATTAGCTGCTTTAAGGGCTAAAATTCCTTCTCTAAAGTCTTTTACTGATTCAGTCTTAACTTCTTTAAAATAAATAACCTTTTTACAATCATGAAATACTAAGAAACCGTATTTTCTACCAAAGAAAGTGGCATCGATTAGAAGGTTTATTGATTTAGCAACCCCTTCTTGTAGGCCTTCCAAGACATCTATCTTGTCAAATTCTTTGATTAGCTTTGGATAAGAAACATTAAGATCTGAACAAATCTCTGAGATTATTCTTCTGCTTAGAAGCCATTGTTTATAGGCTTTAAGATAGTTTTTTTGATGATTACCTTTTATAACCCATCTATAGCTGCAATTTTTACAAACATAGGATTGTTTATTTCTTTTTTTACCATTTTTTTGAACAGAAATTTTCCTACATTTCGGACAGGTTTTTTATTCATGTTTTTTAGGTGTATTTTGGCACTTTCTATTTTTGAAAAATAGAAAAATCTTATGAGATCAGTAATTATATGGGTAAAATGACCTTTTTATCCCCCCATTTTTTTAATTATGCCTAAAGCCATCAATTAGATCGTCAATTCATTATCAATATAGCGCATTGCCCCATTAGGCTGTATTGATTTCGTACTCGGATTACCGTCATTTTTAGCTGAAGTATCCAATTGAAATTGCTCGACTCGCTCTATGAATCCCTCTGCTAGCGGCCCCATCAAAGATTTAACAAATCTCTCTTGTATGTTGATTTCTTCGGTAGTTTTGAATTTCGCTATAAAAGCTCTGCCAGTAGTTGCGGCAGAAACTAACCAGGCACAAAGCACAAACCAGGCACCCAATTCCACAAGAGTAGCGTTACCTAATGCACTTAAACCGAGGCAAAACACACATATTGTATTTAGCGCTATATTATGTGATGAAATACCTTCATTTGCTTGCTGTCCATATTCCGCTATTTGCATAGCATTAGCAGGCGATAGTTGTTGCGTTGCCTCAACATCGGAAGGTAATGATTCAGCTACCACTCCTAGTTTGCCATCACTACTATCACTAGTATTGGAGGAAATAATTGGCGGCATACCGGTTGTCATTGGTATGGTGCCAAGATTACTGAGAGTAGGCACTATCTCCAACTTTTCATCATCATAATGTCTGGCAAATTCTTGTGGTTTTGGAGTTAGAAGCCGATCTAAAAGATATTTTTTAGTCGCAAATAAAGAATTAATAGTAAGACAAGCTGCTGGCAGTGCGGACAAGGCAGTAAGCGTGATAGCTGCGCCTTCTCCAGAATCTTTATAATTGTCATATGTACCATAAGTAAAGGCGCCAGCTTTGCTGAGCGCTATAGTAGCAGTAGCAGCATCGGCAAAGCCAGGAACCGCGCTTTTAAGCTTATCCCATATTCCAGACGCTCTCTTGATAGGATCCGCTAACTCATTATAATATGAGCCCATATCTTGCATTAATTTTTTTGACTCCTCTCGTGATAATGGAATATTATCTATTAAACTACTTAAACTATCGCGATATATCAAAGTCATTGCCACGACACTTGCAGTCAAAACAGTTTTATACACAACATCACTATGAAAACTCTTTGCAGAACTGACTACAAAAGATGCATCGACTGCAGATGCAGCAATTGCAGAAAGAAATTTAAAGAATTCTACACCAGCTGATTTTAGTATTTGCGACCTTTCTAATTCATCTTTATTTTTTAAGCTTTGCGTAATATCGTAAGCCATCTTACTGATTATATCCGGCATTGATTTTTGAATAAAATATAAATTTACAGTAGCATTGAAAGGCGCAAGAACTTTGGAAAGAACTGTGTGGCCATTTCTTTGTAAATGATCACCAATTGCTACCCCGCACGCAACCCCTTGGCTAAGAGATAGAAAAAAGCTAGTAACATATTGGCTAAATTTTCCAGGATCTTGCCATTTATCATTAGCTATATCTGTTACATCTTTAAATAGAGTTATAGCAACATCTTGATTATGTAAAGACTGGTAATGCTCTTCTATCAATTTCGCGCCACCAAAATTTTTTATTGCCGCCGCTAATTCTTGTCCAAATTTATCCTTTCTTTTACCATCCTTCATTTCCTCTAAAATAAGAAAGGATGCCACAAGAATTCGCGCTATTGCTGCGCCATTATTACCAAAATTATCATTGGACCTACCAAAGACATAATTAGCAATCCGCTTGTTATTTTGTTCAGCAATAATTACTTCTTTTATATCAATAGCCGGGACATCTGTCATAAACTTTCCTTAGTTAAATTGCTTTTGTTACAAAATTTTATTAAAATTTAAATTAACATTTTCTCTAAATGAAAAAGATTTCCTTAAAAATCTTGCTAAATAAAATTATAATAAAATATTATAAATTATTAATTATTGCTCATTTTGAATCAAGATAAAAATGAGGGGTCAAATATTTTTTACCAACCGCAACCAAATAGAGATTCTATAGCTTTCTAAACAATAATCACAAGCTACAACCTCTTAAGCCAATCATTTAATATATTTTATACATGGGTATTATTTAGATATTTTTAATATATTCAAGATATTTTATCTTAATTTATTATTAATTATAATATAAAATGGCCTTTCATAGAAACTTTACAAAAACAACTCATCGCCGATGAGAGCAATATTCTTCAAAAATTTCTTCAAATTCCTTGCTAAATTTTTTCTAGTCGGGTTACAGCCATCTCATCTGATTCGCCAATGGCAGAAATTCCTTAACCGCACCATAATGACATTAATCCGAGATTTTTCTGTTTTGCTGCTTTGGTATAAGTCAGATAAGCTATTAATTCCAAAGAATGTCAGGATTATAATTCTGCCACCATATTCACCAGAATTAAATCCTACCGAAAAGCTTTGGCAATATATCGAGGATCAGACTATTAAGAACAGGCTTTACAAAACTCTTCATCAATTGGAGGATGTAGTTTGTGGGTTTGTTAAGACATTAACGCCAGAAATATGATCGACAAGTATTATTGGTTGGATTTTCTACCTATCAGGGTACTGGTTAGTGCCGCTTCCAACTGGGATATGCCAGTTGAGCGTAAAACCGTAATTTCCGCCTTAAAAGGCAGTATTTGAGTATTTGTTTCATCAAGTGAAGGTAAAAAATTTCATGTTGAAATTTCGTCATAATCAGGAATTAAGCGACCAACTAAATCAGCCATTCCTACAGTGCTTTATTGGCGTTGTTTAGCGGTCACAAACTGAATTTTTAAGTCATTATTATCATGCAATCATTGCTAGGTAATTTGATGCTTTGATTTATCTTGACCAAACTAGTGCAATAGAGGCGCTTAAAGCAGAGTTTCATTGGCATGAAGGCGAGTTAAATGATACTTACCTATTTGCTATATAATACCATTTCCATTCGTTAATACCGTATATAGGCGAAATATTTTCTTTCAAATGGGGGGTCAAAAGTTTAATAAAAAATCTCATAAGCCCCTCTTTTTTATATAAGAGATGGTCTTGTGGTTGCGGTGGTGGAAATTTTACTGCAACTGTGCCGCCTCTTCCTCATTATCACCAGTTTCTGCCTCATCGACTTCTTTGCAGCCAGTATGAGCAATTCTTGCAACCGAAACTACATTTTCGCCTTTGGCAGCTTTAATTAAAGTGACGCCTTGAGTATTTCTGCCAGTGATTCTCACGCTGCCAAGATCAGTTCTGATTAAAATTCCTTTATTAGTGATAATCATGATTTGATCAGTGTGATCAGAGGCAAAACTTGCTACCACCAAACCATTTCTTTTGGAAGTAATGATATTGGTAATACCGCTACCACCACGATTAGTTACGCGATATTCATAGGCAGAAGTTCTTTTGCCATAGCCATTTTCAGTGATGGTTAAAATAAATTCTTCATCTAATGCCATTTCCTGAATTTTTTCTTGCGGCAGTTCTGCATTACTAACAGTTGGGATTTCTTTTGGTTGCTCTAAAAGATCATTAGTTGGATTTTGTAAGAGCTTTTGATTATAAGTTAAAGCCTCTCTTAAAGTCATTCTCTTTTCTAATGGAATTTTGAGATATTTTTCTTTAATTTCTGAATCGCAATTAGCATGTTTTAATACTGACATTGCAATTACCTTATTGCCTTTTTCTAATTTGATACCCCTGACCCCGCTTGAGCTTCGGCTTTGAAATACCCTAACTTTAGTGACCGGGAAGCGAATACATTTACCATTTTTGGTTGATAGTAAAATATCATCTTTTTCAGTGCATAAATTAACATTGACCAAAGAATCGCCATCATCAAGTTTAATTGCAATTTTGCCATTAGATTGAATATTGGTAAAGCCATCCATTGAATTTCTTCTGATATTACCATTGGCGGTTGAAAAAATAATATGGAGATCTTTCCAGGTTTCTTCATCTTCTGGAAGTGCTAAAATTGTGCTGATTTTTTCATCTTGAGCAATTGGCAGTAAATTTACCAGAGCTCTACCTCTTGCTTGCGGATTGCCAAGCGGAAGCTTATAAGTTTTTAATTTATAAACCTTACCTTTATTTGAGAAAAATAAAATCGGCGTGTGAGTATTGGCAACGAAAATATCAGTTGCAAAATCCTCATCTCTAACATCCATGCCGCTTCTGCCTTTGCCGCCTCTTCTTTGAGTTTTATAGGCGTTTAAAGCTACGCGTTTAATGTAGCCATTCATGGTACCAACTACCACCATATCTTCTTTTGGAATTAAAGTTTCAATATCAACTTCAAATTCACTATCTTCAATGGTTGATTTTCTAGGAGTGGCAAATTGATCGCGAACCTCAATTAATTCTTTTTTTACTACTTCCAATAATTTATCGCGATCAGCTAAAATTTCTAAATAACCACCAATTTCAGCTGCGAGTTCTTGCAATTCTGCGGTAATTTTTTCCATTTCTAAACCAGTTAAGCGCGCTAATCTCATATCAAGAATCGCTTTTGCCTGATTTTCGCTAAAATAGAATTTACCACCCTTAATTACATTGCCCTTATCTTGCACTAAATTGATGATAGTTTCTACTGTCTTAGCTGGCCAGGATTTGGCAAGTAATTTTTGCTTGGCTTCAGTAGCATCGGCAGATTTTTTGATTAATTCTACAATCTCATCGATATTTGATACTGCGATCACCAAACCAATTAAAATGTGAGTTTTATCACGAGCTTTATTTAGTAAAAAGTTAGTCCTTCTAAAGACAATATTTTCTCTAAAATTGGTAAATAAACGAATAACCTTAGCAAGATTTAAAAGCTCAGGACGTCCCTGATTAAGGGCAAGCATATTAACCCCAAAGCTGCTTTGCAGCTCAGTATAACTGTAAAGCTGATTAATGATAACTTCTTCCATCGCATCTTTTCTAAGCTCAATTACCACTCTAATTCCATCACGATCCGACTCATCCCTTAAATCAGTAATGCCATCAATTCTTTTTTCTTTGACTAAATCAGCAATTTTTTCAACTAATTTTGCTTTATTTACTTGATAAGGAATTTCGGTAATAATGATTGAGACTTTACCGCCGCTGCGATTTTCAATTTTATGGCGACCGCGCATAATAATTGAGCCACGTCCGGTTTTAGCCGCTGAATCATATCCGGCTCTACCAAGAATAATGCCACCAGTTGGAAAATCCGGGCCCGGTACAATTGTAATTAATTCTTCATCAGTGATATCGTTATTATCAATATAAGCAAGCACCGCATTAATCACCTCTCCTAAATTATGAGGAGGAATATTGGTGGCCATACCAACTGCGATCCCGCCACTACCATTGACTAATAAATTTGGAAATCTTGCCGGTACAATCCTTGGCTCTTTTTCACTACCATCATAATTTGAGACAAAATCAACAGTATTTTTATCCAAATCATCAAGCATAGTGTGAGTCACTTTTTGTAAGCGCGACTCAGTATAACGCATTGCTGCTGGCGGATCATCATCAATTGAACCAAAATTTCCCTGCCCATCAATTAAAGGTAGGCGCATCGAAAAATCTTGCGCCATCCTCACTAAAGATTCATAAATCGGACTATCGCCATGAGGGTGATATTTACCCATCACCTCACCGACAATTCTGGCGGATTTTTTAAAGGCACGATTATAATCATAACCGCCCTCATACATTGCATAAAGAATACGACGATGGACTGGTTTTAAACCGTCGCAAACATCGGGAATGGCGCGGGCCACAATTACGCTCATCGCATAATCAAGATAGGATTTTTTCATCTCATCAGCAATTGCAACTGATACAATATCCTTACCGGTGGCAATAGTAAAATTGCCAGTTTCTTTATTATTTGTGTCTTTCATGTTTTATGTTTGGAAAATAAATATATGAGCTTTTTTAAATGATGAATGTTGATATTTCTTTACGCCTGATAGTGTTTTTTCTTGCAAAAAAGATTTATTTTAAATTTACTTGCTGCTAAGTGCAAGAATTTATTTAAATTGCTTACAAAATTAACCTATTATCCTGTATTTGCCCCTATATTAGCGCCTTATGGCAAAATTAGGGGGTTAATTTAAATTATAAAATTTATGAAAATTGGCGTAACTGGCATTACCGGTAAAATGGGCAAAGTGATTGCTGAGACAATTATTGACAATCCAATGTTTGAGTTGACTGCTGGATTAGCAAGGGTAGAAAGCAATCTTGATGGCCAGGATATCGGACTATTTCTTGGTAAAAATCAATTAGGGGTTAATTTTACCAGCGATTTAGATAAATTTTTTGCTGCTTGCGATACCATTATCGATTTTTCAAGTGTTGAACTGAGTATGCAATGCGCTTTACATGCTGCTGAAACCGGTAAAATCCTAATTTGCGGTACTACCGGCTTTAATGATGAGCAAAAGAAAAGATTGGCATTATGTGCCAGAAATGCAGTAATTATATGGTCTGCAAACACCTCAATTGGCATCAGCTTACTAACCAATGTCAGTCAAAAAATCGCAGAATTATTAGGTGATGATTATGATGTCGAAATAGTTGAAATGCATCATCGTAATAAAATTGACTCCCCATCTGGTACCGCTATTGCTTTAGGTGAGGCAATTGCTAAAGGACGCAATGTAGAGTTTGATGAGGTTTGTCGAAAATCCCGTGATGGTTTAGTTGGTAAAAGACCTAAAAAAGAAATCGGCTTTTCTTCAGTTAGGGGAGGAGATATTATTGGCGAGCACCGAGTTATTTTTGCTGGTGATGGTGAAAGAATTGAGTTAGTGCATAAGGCTTCCAATCGTGATATTTACGCTAAAGGGGTGGTTAGAGCGGCAATCTGGGCAAGTAAAAAAGTTAATGGCTTTTATTCAATGCGCGATGTTTTAGATATCTAAAATATGATTAAAAAAAACTTTTTTACCAAGCTAAAAAAAATTTTTAATCAGTTAAATTTAAAATCAAAAAATGCCAAAAACTTACTGGTAGCAGTTTCGGGTGGCTCTGATTCTTTGGCTTTAACCTTGCTATTGCAGGAATTTTGTCAGCAAAATAATTTTAAATTAACTGCGGTCACTATTGATCATCAAATGCGCTCTAATTCAGCTATTGAAGCTAAAAATCTACAAAAAAAACTATTAAAATTAGGAATTAATCATCAAATTATAACTTCAAATCTTTTACAAAAACCGCAAAACAACATTGAGGCCAATTTGCGCCAAATGCGCTATGATCTGCTTTACCAATTTTGCGGAGAAAATAATATTGAATTTTTATTTCTTGGTCATCAAAGGGATGATCTGGCTGAAAATTTTTTGATCAGATTATTTCGAGGTAGCGGAATCGATGGTTTAGCGGCGATTAGCGAGATTACCGATTTTAAAAAAATAAAATTAATTCGTCCGCTATTAGATTTTTCCAAGTTAGAGTTAGAGCAATATTTAACAGCACAAAAAGTTGAATGGTTTGAAGACCCTTCTAACCAAGATGAAAGTTTTTTGCGCAATAAAATCCGCAAATTTCTATCGCAATTACCAGATCAGAATTTAATCACCAAAAGAATAGAATCAGCGACTAAGCAAATCTCAGAAAGTAAAGAAATTATTGATAATTTAATTCTAAACAGGGCCAGAGAAATTCTAGAATTTAAGGAGGGTGGCTATTTTTTACTTAACCATAAAAAATTAGCAATCAGTGATCAAAATTTGGGATTAAAAATCTTGGCGCTGGCTTTAATTGAAGTTAGTGGTAATATTTACAAACCCAGATTAGAAAAATTACGTAATTTTTACAATTGGGTTATAAAAAATGACCATCGTCCCAGAAGTTTTTACGGCTGTGTAGCAGAAAAATATGATAATGATAATTTAATATTTTATCGCGAAAAAAAAGCGATAAATTTAAAAAATATCAGCCTTTTTGGTCGAAATCAGTGGCTTCTTGACGGCAGATTTTTAATCCTGAGTAAAGATAATATTTCTTTGTTTGACGCTAAAAATCTAAATTTAGCCATCAAAGAATCAAAAATTAATCCAAAATTACCATTATTAAAAAATCCCTTAAAAAAAATCCTCTATACCATACCAATTTTTGAGGGAATTGCCCCTCTAATACTGCGGGAGAGGGCCGGGGTGAGGGATGACAAACATTCATTACCAAAATTTTATTTCAGAACCATTTTAAAAAAAATTTTCGATGAAAATAGCCAATAACGCAATTGATTTCTATATCAATAAAATTGCTAATGAAAAAATTTCCGGCGTCGTTCTTTTTGGCTTCGATGAAAGCCTAATTTGCTATCGCGGCGATATCATCGCCAAAAAAATAGTTAATGATTTGTCCGATTCATTTTTAGTAGTTAATTTATCCAAAGAGCAAATTCGAAATGACCAAGCAATCATAATTGATCAATTCTCATCCTTTGCAATGTTTGGTGGCAGAAAATTAATTATGATCAAAGATATTGATGGTGTTAGTGCTGGCAATGTTGCTAGCGGTCTTACCAATCTTTTTAATCAATCATCATCTTTGTTAAAAAATAATGACAATTTTCTTTTAATTATTGCCGGTGATTTAGATAAAAATTCGCCTTTAAGAAAATTAGCAGAAAGTACTCCGCATCTGGCGGCGATTGCCTGCTATGAAGATGATGATAAAACCAGCAGAAATTTTATCCAAAATAAATTACTAGAATTTAACCTTAGCTATGATCATGAAATTATCGATTATTTGCTTGAAAAATTTGATCATAATCGTTTTATCATTACCTCAGAACTTGAAAAAATTGCCCTTTTTATCGATGACCCCAAATCTCATAAATTAACCATCGACATCATCGATCAAGTTGCTTTATCCTCAGAAACCATTTCAATTTCCGATCTGGTAAATAATTTTGCCTCCAGAAATTTTAAATCAGCAATCATTAACAGCGAAAAACTATTTAAGGATGGTTTTGAGGCGATCACCATAATACGTTTTCTTACTAATTATTTACAAAAATTATACCTCTGCAAAATCAACATCAAGCGCGGCACCGATTTTGAAACCGAAGTAAAATCTCAAAGATTATTTTTTAAACAAGAAATAGAATTCCGCAAACATCTAAAAACTACCCCCTTTGATTTCCTAATCAAAAACCTGCAAAATCTAAACGAATTGGAGATCGCCATCAAAACCACCAATCTCCCCGGAAAAATCTTATTTTCTGATTTTATCTGTAATTTAAGTTATACCAAAATCGATATAAAATACTGCATATAGCAAAATATTTTTACCAAAAAGATGAA
>CAZUPN010000059.1:0-9833 GCA_964622015.1 uncultured Rhizobiaceae bacterium
TAAGAGTAATTGTAAAATTTGCGCAGGCTCAACAATTAACGGTTGTCCCAGATATTTAATATTATAGCAAATGAAGAATCGGTTGTTTTTATTTGGCACGGTCTAATCTCATCGGTTAACAAAATTTTCAACTCGGTTTAAAGAGTCAATAAAACAATTTGAGCCAAATCTTTTGAAGTTGGATTTTTTAGAAAGTTGGATTTGCGACGGGCTCTTTATAGACATAATTTGGATTCCATATTTCTTTTGCATGATTTGGTTTGATAGTTGATGTTATCCGGGTTTTTTAAAGCATTTTCTAGGGTGGTGGTGGCTTCGGTATATTCTATATTTTGGCTGTATTTTTGATCATTATTTAAGTCAGTGATTTTATTTATTATGCGCAAATATAGTTTGATTGGGTCTCGTTGGTTAGTTGGTAATTTGATAATCATGGTTGAGACATCTTGTGAGCTATTTTGATGATTGTTGGATTTGCGGTCAGGGTGGCTGTTGAAGGTTCTAAAGATGCTGTTATCTTGGAAAGTATTGCTATAGCCTTGGTCAAATTCAGCCAGGGGGTTATCATTTTTAGATTCAGTGTTGAGGCTAAAATTTATGAATTGATCAAAATCTAATTTGGCAATATTATTTTGCATCAATTGATTGATTTTATTTAGTCTTAGGTAAGATGTTTGTTGGTTAGTGACTGGAGTAAGGTTGTATTTTTTTAGGCTGGCGATATTGTAATGGTTAGTATGAGAAAAAGTGATATTGCGATTATTTTTTCTTGAATATTTTTTGCATCGATAATCATTATTTAAGCCTATTTCGCATATTAAGGCTTGGTTTTTATCTGCAAAAATATAATTTATTGGCGCGCTGTTCTTAAATAGGATTTTGCTATCAGCATATATTTTATCTATATTGCTATATTGTTCTAAAATATTTTCCATGATCTGATAATATTTCACTTTTGCTGTTCTTAGATCTAACGGAATTGCAGTTGCAAAAGTCATAAAAACAACCAACCCTTCCTGATTAATCCCCATTCTAATTTTATAATTATTGTTATATTGATTATCGGCATATAATCCAAAGAAGCTATATTTACCCTCTTTCTTTACCGCAATAAATTTTTGATTCCCCGGATAAAAATCCCGATTCTTAGCAATCAATAACTCATCTGATTTTATCACTCCCCAGGCAGTACATCCCTGTGTTTGATTGGGTAACATCATGGTTGTGAATATCCAAAGAGTTAATGTCAAGATTACTTTGTTGTAATTTGCAAAAACAGATTTTGGGAATTTAGAAAAATTTTTCATAAAAATATAAAGAAAAAATTGGTATCTTGAATTATTAGTTAGGTTAATAAAGATCTATTTGTAGCTGACGGCAGAAACCCGATCCCCTCCTTATTTCACTTTACAACCAACCGCCTCAGATAGATTTTTAAAGCCGTCAGCAGCGAGTTGCTTGCTTAAATCGGATTTGATTTTTTCAACTAATCCGAAGCCTTGATAGATGAAGGCGCTGTAGATTTGAATTAGGGAGGCGCCGAAGGTGATTTTTTGGTAGGCGTCTTTAGCGTTGCTGATGCCGCCGACGCCGATGATTGGGATTTGAGCTTTGGTTAGTTGGTAGATGTTTTTTAAGATTTGGCTGGATTTATCTAGTAGGGCTTGGCCACTTAGGCCGCCTTGTTCGTTTTTATATGGGTCTGATAAATGATCTGGTCTTGAAATGGTGGTGTTACTGATGATGATGCCATCGATTTTATTTGCTAGGCAAATGGCGGCGATTGTTTCTTGTTCTTGGTTGGTGAGGTCGGGGGCGATTTTTAGGAGTAGTGGGGGGTGGTTTTTACTTTTGTTTTGTAATGATTTTTGATGATTTTTGATTGCTTTTAAAAATGAATCTAGTTGGTCGGATTTTTGAAGGTCGCGTAGATTTTTGGTGTTTGGTGATGAGATATTGATGGTGATGTATGAGGCGTAATCGTAGAATTTATCTAGTAAGGAAATATAGTCTGATACTGCATCTTCGCTATCTTTATTTTTGCCGATATTGATGCCAATTGGGATTTTTAATTTCGATAAATCATCCAATTGAGTTTTAATATTATTTAAAAAATTAATGGCGCCGTCATTATTAAAGCCTAGGCGATTAATTATTGATTGATCTTTGCTTAAGCGAAAAATTCTTGGTTTTGGATTGCCTGACTGTGCTAGCGGGGTTACGGTGCCGCATTCAATAAATCCAAAGCCGAATTTAGCTAATTTAGCGGCGATTTTGGCGTTTTTGTCAAAGCCAGCAGCGATGCCAATTGGGTTTTTAAAATCAAGATTCCATAGCTTGGTTTTTAGATTGTCATATTCAGTGATTTTGCCAAAATTAAAGGGGTAGTTTTTAATAAATTCAATTGCCAAATTATGGGCAGATTCTGGCTCTAGTTGAAAAATTAATGGTCTAAAAAATTGATATAAACTCATATTGGCTAAAATAACTTTAGATTTTAAGTAGTAGTAAGCCGGCAACCAGACCGGCGATTACCAAAATAACATCTGATGAACGTTTGAGTAAAAAATTATCGCTTAATTTTCTTTTTAATTTGGCAATTTTATAATCATTATTTGATATGGTGCCAGTATTATTTAAAGACTCAGAATTATTTTTTGAAATCAGATTATCGTCACCCGGTAAAGCAATATTATCAGCATTAGAATCTAGGTTTGAAATTGCCTGTTTTTCCTTAATTAAATTGGCAATTGGTATCGTTGTTTTGGCCAGATAAAATGTCGCCGCGCAAGTAAGACAGGCTGGGATAATGAAGATTAAAAATATTGAGATTGGCTTATAATGCTGATAGTTATTTAAATATGATTTATTATGGTTTGAAATTAACGATAATATTATCATTAAATAGATAATTAAGGCTAAAACTATTTCTTTAAAACTTTGATAGTTGGTAATTGAGATGCTTAAGAATAAAACTAATACCAGATGAGCAATAATCAGGCTGGTGGTCGCGGTAGTGCGAGTTTTAACTGCAAAAATTATCAAAAAATTGATAATAATAAAAAGCAAAATAACCAAAATTCTTGGCTCAAATAACATTTTACCTGCAATTAAATTGAAGTGGAGGCCGGAGTCGGAATCGAACCGACGAATAGAGGCTTTGCAGGCCTCTGCATTACCACTTTGCTATCCGGCCCTAATAACTTATTTACCAAGCTAACAAACTGAAAAATCCTATTTTGACAGGTAAAATAAAGTAAGCAAAAGAAGTTTTAAGCTTAAGTAATATTTAAAAAAATGCAAGTTACAAAAATAAATTGACAAGGGTAAGTGGCAAATATATCTTGCCAGCACTGTTTTAACCAAATTAAATACTCTAATATGACCAACTCAAATACACCGCTTTATTATCCAGAAGCCTTCTTATCCAGACAATCCTACGAAGATTTAATCACCAAGGAAAAATTAATAACCGATAATTTCAATAATTATTATACTGTAATTGCCATTTCTGATTTATCCTTTTGCAATTATCGGTCTTATGCTTTTTTAGATAGTTCAAAAAACATCATCATCGCTCACAAAGGTAGTGAAAAACTGCCGCCGGTTAATTTTAGCAATGATACTGAAATCAATCTTAGCATATTGCCGATGCAATTTCACGATGCGATGAAATTTAACAACCAAATTGTAAAACAAATTAAAAAAATTAATGCCAATTTTGATGCCAGCCAAATTCATCATACTGGACACCCATCAGGGGGCACTATTGCCAATATAATGGCGGTAGTAAATAACGCCACCACCACCAGCTTTAACGCCCCAATTTCTTACCATTTACTTGCTGATCTTAAATCTCACTATCCCAGTGAATTTAGTGGCAATATTGACAATCTAATTTCCTTTACCGACAAAATTAATGAAATTATTCAAATCAATGATCCATTTAATAATTTTTTGCCTGCAAAACGATATTTAGGCAATGTGATTGCCATTAACGCTCCCAATATTTTTGACCATATCATCGATTTAGAATTTAAATCCCTAATAATCTCAATTCTAGAAAATATCCCATCTGAAAAATTAGATGCCTGCCGCATGCAATATCTATTAGAGCTCATCGAGTATCGCGGCAAAGCAAAAATATTACAGCAATCACAAAAAAAATATGGCAATAACATCATTAATTTATTCAAAGATTGCCTGCAAAATATTACCAACCAATCCTATGGTAATCAAACTCTGCTGAAATATTTAAAAAATTTATGATGTTGTTTGTTGAAATTATTGCATTAATAGCATAATAATCAGTTCAATTTTGCTATCATTAATACGACAATTGAGTTAATCAATTTTAAGAATAAGCTACAGCTGACTTTTATATCCAAATATATTGTAATTGAGAAAAGAATCAAAGAATCTACAAAATCTTTAACCAAAATAGTCAAATAAAATGCCAGTAAAAACAGTTATTAATGACACAAGGGCGCCGGTAAAAATTTGGACTAATCAGATTGAAGAGGCGGCGTTAAAGCAGCTGCGTAATACTGCAAATCTGCCTTTTATTTTTAAGCATGTTGCGGTGATGCCGGATGTGCATTTTGGGATGGGTGCGACGGTTGGTTCGGTGGTGGTGACTCAAGGTGCGGTTTGTCCGGCAGCGGTTGGAGTTGATATTGGTTGTGGGATGATGGCGGTAAAAACTGAGCTTGATTATCGTGTGGTCCAGGATAAAATTCAGCAAATTCGTCAATTAATTGAGGGTGCAATTCCGGTTGGGTTTAATCAAAATAAAGAAGTTTCGGCAAGTGCTAATGATTGGGAAGGCTGGCAGAAATTTGGCAATTTATCCTGGAGTGATCAATATATTGCTAATAAATCGCGCTTACAACTTGGAACCCTTGGCGGCGGCAATCACTTTATTGAAATTTGTTTAGATACTGAAAATAATGTTTGGGTGATGCTGCATTCTGGCTCGCGTAATATCGGCAATGTTTTAGCTGAAAGACATATTGCCGAGGCGAAAGATATTTTAAAAAAAATGCTGATTAATTTGCCTGATCCTGATTTAGCTTATTTTACTGAAAATAGTGCTGAATTTAATGCTTATGTTGCTGATGTTGAATGGTGTCAATCTTACGCAATGCAGAATCGCCGCGAGATGATGCGTTTGGTTTTAAAAAATTTGAGTCAGGCAATATTTGGCGAAGATGGAAAAATTACTAGAAAAATGGAAGTAAATTGTCATCACAATTATATCTCGCGCGAAACCCATTTTGGTAGTGATGTTTTAGTGACAAGAAAAGGTGCGCTGAGGGCTCGTGAAGGTGAATATGGAATTATTCCAGGCTCAATGGGCGCCAAATCTTTCATCGTTAAAGGTAAGGGTAATCCTGATTCTTTTTGCTCCTGTTCTCATGGCGCTGGTAGAAAAATGTCAAGAAATCAAGCCAGAAAAGCATTTACCATTGATGATTTGGCAAAGCAAACACAAGGGGTTGAATGCCGTAAAGATGATGGGGTTTTAGATGAAATTCCAGGAGCGTATAAATCAATTGAGGAAGTGATGGCAGATCAAAGCGATTTGGTAGAAATAGTGGCGCAGTTAAAACAAATAATGTGTGTAAAAGGATAATATAGATATGTCGCAAATAGAAATTATTTTAAATGGCAGTAAAAAAACTTTACCAAGAATGATGACAATTGCTGATTTAATTCTCAAGTTAGAATTAGATATCAAAAAGATTGCAATTGAAAAAGATTTGGAGATTATCAGTCCAGGTCAGTTTAAAGAAACATTGGTAGAAAATGGCAGTAAAATAGAAATTGTTCATTTTATTGGTGGTGGGTAGAATGTTTTTGGTATGTACCAAGAATATTTAGAGTTCTTCTGGATTGCCGTGTCGCCCGCGGCTCCTCGAGAGTCACCGATTCAAGACTTTCGTCACTTTCGAGGAGCGCATCAAGCGACGCGGCAATCCAGAAAATTTTAATTTCTTAAAAATAATCAAATGATTGTTAGTAAAAATATTCAGGAATTTTATCATAGAAATGCGTATAAAATTTATTTATATTGCTTTATAATTTGCTTTTTTTTGCAATTATTATTTTGGTTTAATACTCAGAATGTGAAGCCAAAATATGATATCGTGCCAAAAGTGCCAAATAAATATTTGGTGCCGGTAATTTCGCTTGGAGATAAGGAGTTTTTATTTCGGGCTTTGGGGGAGAGATTACAGAATTCGGGGGATGTTTTTGCGGGATTTGTTAGTTTAAAGAATTATAATTATCCGCTTTTATATCAATGGTTTACGATGCTTGATGGCTTGAATGTAAAATCAAATTTTATCCCAGCTCTTGCCAGTTATTATTATTCTCAGACCCAAAATCGTCCTGACACTATTCATGTAATTAATTATTTAGATGAGCATTCAAGTAAGGATATTGATGAGAATTGGTGGTGGATGTATCAGGCGATGATGATTGCTAAAATCGATTTAAAAAATAATGATTTGGCGTTGGAATTGGCTTATAAACTAAGTAACAATCATGCCAAAAAAGCACCGATTTGGACTAGAGAATTTCCGGCTTTAATTCATAGTCAGATGGGGGATAATTGTCTGGCTTTTAAAGTTACTGAAAAGATTTTACAAGATAATGAATCTGGAGTCAGAGAATTGGATCCTAAAGAGTTAGAATTAATGCGTTATTTTATTAATTCGCAATTATCAAATTTAAAAAAACAGGGATTTAATCCTAATAAATGCTAAATCTAATCAATGTCAGAAAAATTCTCAAAAATAGATTTACTTAAAACTGAATTACAGAATTTGGTTAAAACTGCTTTAATTGAAGATCGTGCAGATTGCGATATAACTTCTGATTTAATTTTAGCTGATGATCGGTTGGTATCTTTTAAAATCAATACTCGCCAGGGTATAATTTTATGCGGTATTGATGTGATTAAATATTGTTTTGATTATCTGCTGACAATCCCAAAATTTAACCAATTTGAAATTAAAATTAATAATTTTTATCAGGATGGAGATTTCGTGGCGCCAAATTCCGCAATTGCTGCTGGGATCGGCAGTGCTAAATTGGTCTTTGCGGCTGAAAGAACGATTCTAAATTTAATCCAACATTTAAGCGCAATTGCTACCACTACTAAGCAGTTAGTAAAATTACTTGGTGATTCTAAAACTAAAATTTTAGATACTCGTAAAACCCTGCCATCTTTAAGATTGGCGCAAAAATATGCGGTTAAAATCGGCGGCGGTGAGAATCATCGCTTTGCTTTAGATGAAATGATTTTGATTAAGGATAATCATATTGCCGCTGCTGGTAGCGCTACCAATGCACTAAAAATGGTGAAGGCAAAAAATCTTCAGAAATTAACCGTAGAAATTGAATGTGATAATTTAGAGCAGCTAGCTGAAGTTTTAAAAGAGGGGGGGGCGGATATTATCATGCTTGATAATATGAGCGCTGGACAAATTGAGTTTGGCAAACAAATGATAAATAATCAGGCAAAAATTGAAGTTTCTGGTGGCATTAATTTGACCAATATTGCTAATATTGCTAAAATCGGAGTTGATTTTATTTCAATTGGGGCATTAACCCATTCAGTTGCGGCAGTTGATATTGGTCTTGATCTTGATTTATCTAAAACTAAATTTTAGGGGAGTAATTGAATTAAAATGTCTCTACATCGCGATCTTCAAAAAGGCAAAATATTTAATCGCCGGGTCTTGGTAGTTGGGGGTATTAAATCTTCACTAATTTTTGCTTTATTTGCGAGGCTTGGCTATTTACAAATCTTTAAACATCGTCAATATTCAATTCAATCCAATAGTAATAGTATCAAGCCAATCATTACCCCGGCTCCAAGGGGCCTAATTTTTGATCGCAGTGGCGTTGTAATTGCAAAAAATGATGATGATTACCGGCTATTATTATATCTTGAAAATAAAACTGATATTTCGGGCTTAGTTGAAAAATTATCAAAAATTCTTGATCTCAAAGAAGACGCAATCAATTTATTTTTAAGTAAAATTAAAAATGCTAAAAGGCGCAGTGTTATTGCTTTGTTTGATAATTTATCCTGGGATGATATTGCAAGAATTGAGGCAAATTCTTATCAATTGCCAGGTATTGCCATTGAAAAAGGCAATATCAGAAACTATCCATTTGCCTTTGAAACTGCACATTTTTTAGGCTATGTCTCGCTGCCATCAGAATCAGAAATTGACGATAATGAGCAAAAATTATTTATGCATCCGGATTTTAGGATCGGAAAAAACGGGATTGAAAAAAGTTTTGATGAAGCTTTACGCGGTAAATATGGGGTTAAATATCTTGAGGTTGATGCCTTTAATGTTCCGGTGCGCACTCTTTCTTCCAAAGCGGCATTTGAAGGCTCCAGATTGCATTTAACTATTGATATTGAGTTGCAAAAATTTGTCACTGCAAGAGTTAAAAATGATGTCGCCTCATCGGTAGTACTGAATATTACAACTGGTGAGATTCTTTCTTATGTTTCAAGCCCATCCTTTAATCCCAACAATTTTGTTGAAGGGGTGTCACGAAAATATTGGGATGAAATTTTTAATGATGAGGCAACGCCGCTAAATAATCGCCCGATTTCTGCTTTATATCCGCCAGGTTCAACCTTTAAATTGATGGTGGCAATGGCAGCTTTAGAAGGCGGTTTTGACCCGAAGAAAAAATTTACCTGCAATGGTCATTTTCAGTTTGGCAGTAGAGTGTTTCACTGCTGGGATCCCAAAGGTCATGGCAGTCTTAACATTGTTGATGCAATTATGCATTCCTGCAATGTATTTTTCTTTAATCTTGGTAATCTAATTGGTATTGAAAAAATTGCCCCCATGGCTTGTAAATTCGGCTATGGGCAGAAGTTTGATATCAGTCTTTACGGAGTTAAGAGTGGCAATGTCCCTGATAGTGATTGGAAACAAAAAACCATCAAACAGCCTTGGGTTGGAGGAGATAATTTAAATACCGCAATTGGTCAGGGCTTTCTGTTAGCAAGCCCATTACAAATGGCCTTAGTTACTGCCAGACTTGCCAATGGCGGAGTGCCAATTAAGCCCTATTTAGTAAAAAATCACAATATTCATAGCCAATATCAAGAATTATCATCTCAAAAATTAGTCAAAGATACTAATATAAAATTGGTCTTAGAGGGGATGAGGCGAGTCGTAAATGAGCCAGGTGGCAGTGCATTTGGCTCCAGAATTAATATTAAAGGATTTGAAATGGCCGGCAAAACCGGCACCGCGCAAGTAATCTCCAAAAGATCAAGCGAAATGACCAAATATCAATCCTCAATTAATAAAATCCAAAATCACGGAATTTTTGTCGGCTTTGCCCCGGTAAGTAACCCCAAATATGCAGTTTCGGTAGTAGTAGAGCACGGCAAAAGCGGCCCCGGCAGCGCAGCACCAATTGGCCATGATATTTTGCTTGAAGCTCAGAAACTGACTTAAATCTAATGAATGAATTTTTGGATTAGAGGAATCAAGGTTGCGAGGCTGATGATAGTAGTGAGCATGGAGATTTTAATTTCACTTCTAACCATCTTGATCTCGCTCTTAATATTGTTACTAAGTTTCTCTGCAATATAATCAAGTTTTTCTTCAACATGATCAATATGAGTTGAACCGCCCCCCCTTTTATTTGACAATCACTCCCTTCCCCCTAATCTAAAAACCCTAATGAACAAAACATATCACTGCCCCATGACCGAGTTTTTTGTCAAATTAAGCTCAGGACAATATGATGGCAGAAATACGATTTGAATGTTTTTTGGAATA
>CAZUPN010000060.1:0-7029 GCA_964622015.1 uncultured Rhizobiaceae bacterium
CTGGCACTCAATGAAACCAAAAGGTGGCGGCAAATCAAATGAAAGACTGTTAAATAAAATAATCGCTGATTTTGGGTCTTTTGAAAATTTTGTTGCTGAGTTTAAAACCGCAGCCACAAGCCAGTTTGGATCTGGTTGGGCGTCGCTGGTACTAGAAAATAACCAGTTAAAAGTAACCAGAATCGGCAATGCTGAAAACCCACTTACCACTAAGGCAACCACTCTTTTAACTATAGATATTTAGGAACATGCTTATTATCCAGATTATCAAAATGCTTGCCCTCATTATATCGATATTTTTATAAAACATCTGGTTAATTGGGATTTCGCAGAGCAAAATTTGGCTCTGGCGGTATAAATTATAAAATCAAATAATTAATCATCTTAAAAAATAATCCAAAAAATCATTGAAATAAAGTAAGGCTTTTTGATAATGGCCCATTTAAATGATTACTAACAATATTTAAATCAACCAATAACTGTTCTAATTATGCAATTTCAAATCGTAAAATCAGTTTTGCTAAAAGCTTTGTCAAATGTTAATGGTGCAGTTGAGAAGAAAAATACTATTCCGGTTCTACAAAATGTTAAAATCGAGGTTGATGAAAAAAGAGTTTCTTTAGCGGCAACCGACATGGACATATTGGTTAATTCATTTTTTAATGCCGAAATTACCAAAACCGGATCAATTACGGTTCCAGCTCAAATGTTTTACGATATTGTCAGAAAAATCCCCGACAATACCATAATTTCTGTTGGACAAACCACCTCGCTCACCCTTGAAATCAAATATGGCAAGGCCAAATATAGCTTACCTACGATTGATGCTGCTGAATTTCCCGCACTTGCTGCTGATGATTTGGGTCCAGAAATTACCGTTGATGCTGACAAATTAGCTAAAATGATTGATCGCACCCGCTTCTCAATCTCAACTGATGAAACCCGTTATTATCTAAATGGCCTATATCTACAATCAATTAGAAAAGATGAGATCTCAGAATTAAGATGCGTAGCAACTGATGGCCACAGGCTAGCATTATCTTACTTACAAGATCCCGACCTGAATTCCAATTTCGGAGTTATTATTCCCAAAAAATCAGTTGCTGAAATCAGGAGAATTATTGAAGGCGCTGGCAATATAAAAATTTCAACTTCGAGAGTTAAAATTAAAATTGTTACTGATAACAGCACTATAATTTCTAAATTAATTGATGGTGAATTTCCTGATTATGCCAGAGCATTGCCAAAAAATAACGATCAAATTGTCACTGTTAATAAAAAACTCTTATTTGACGCCATTGACCGCACCTCAACTGTTGCTAGCGACAAACATCGTTCAATAAAATTAATCATTGAAGAAGGAAAATTAACCTTGCAGGTAAATACCACCGATGGCGGATTCGCTTGTGAGGAAATCGATATTAATTATAGCGGTCAAAAAATTGAAACCGGCTTTAATTCCCGTTATTTGATGGATGTCGTTGGACAATCTGATAAAGAGGAGTTATTAATAAAATTTAAAGATGGTAATTCTCCGGCCCTAGTTGAACCTAAAGATTCGACTAATCTTTTCGTGATCATGCCAATTAGAATATAAGCAAATCTTGTTAGTAAAAAAGATTGTCTTAAATGATTTTCGTAATTTTTCTAAAAAAAAGCTGATTTTTTCTAATCAGCTCATTTTACTCTTTGGCAATAACGGCGTTGGCAAAACCAACATATTAGAAGCCCTCACTCTATTTGGTAAAAATCATAGCCTAAGAAATAGCGCTTTTGAAGAAATGACCGCAAATGACAAGCCAAGATTTAGCCTCTATTTTGAGCTTGAAAATCACCAATTTATTGAAAATGCCGGCATTGCTTTTGACAAAAGTAATAAAAAGAAACAAACCCAAATCAATGGCGAATTAATCGGCCCCAGAAAATTATCAGACTTTAAACATTATTTGCCCAATTTTATTTGGCTGACCCCGCAATTAGATTCGCTGTTTATCTCAGGCAAACAAGCAAGACGCGACTATCTTGACCGTATCGTTTGTGATATCGATCATCAGCATATTGAGCGCATTAATTCTTACCAAAAGTTACTAAAGGAAAGACTGGCAATTATTCAAAAATATCACTCACCTGGCAATGCCAATCAATGGCTCGATATCGTTGAAAATAAAATCGTCGAATTAGCGATTGTCATTGCCACCGCAAGAGTTGAAACCGTGGATTTTTTTAATAAAGCCATCATCTCTTTTAATTCCAATTTTCCCAAAACCAGATTAGAAGTAATTGGCGATATTGAATCAAAAATATTAACTGCCGAAAATCACCGCGCAATCCAAATCGAAGAATATTACCGCCAAAAATTAGCACAAAATCGCCATCTCGATTCAGTGAGTTTTAAAACTAATTTTGGCGTCCATCGCAGCGATTTTATGGCCATTTTTCTAAGCAAAAACCTCCCCGCCAATCTCTGTTCCACCGGCGAACAAAAATCGATCCTAATTTCTTTAACTTTAGCCCGCGCCAAAATCTCTGCCATCTATAAAAAACACCCCACCATCCTAATCTTCGACGAAATCGCCTCCCATTTAGACCAACAAAAAAAGCAGGATTTACTAATAGAAATCAAAGACAGCTCCTTACAATGCTTTTTCAGCGCTACCAGCAATGATTTGCTGCCAAAGCGAGGTTTGGAAGATAGTTTTGAAGAAATTGAGATTGAATAATAATACCAAGTCTCATCTTTGGATAGCTATATAATACCAAAATCCATATAAAATACTACATATAACTTCGTCTTTTTGGAATAAAATTTAATAAAAAAATCCAATATCTATCCTAATAGATTGACTTTTTTATTAAATTTTCTTCTCAAAAATATTTTGCTTATATAGTTTTATCCAAAGATGAGGCTTGGTATAAGGTATTGACCGTTGTAGGAATGATGCCGCCTTAAATTAACTTCCAAATTGCCACGTCGCTTACGCTCCCCGAGAGTGACGGACTCTCGTAATTATGACTCTCGAGGAGTGTAAGCAACGTGGCAATTTGGAAAATAGACAATCAGCCATTCGCTTTAATGATTGCAAGAGGGCTTTTGGACCGTTGCGGCAATAGATCCTTCCAGGCCTTGATCAATAAGGCAATATAATAAATTTGAAGCTGATCTTTAAAATCAATTTTTGCTTTTTTTCAAAGATTTGGCAACTTCGGGCGGCATGTATTTTTCATCATGCTTTACCAATAATTCGCTGGCGATAAATTTATGATTTATTTGATCTAATTTTCCTTTAGCAACAACACCTTGACCCTCTTTAAACAGGTTTGGTAACAGGCCGCGATAATTGATGATCAGATCTTGATTTAAATCAGTGACCATAAATTCTACTTCTAAATTATCGATTTTTTTAAAGGAATTTTTTTTGACCAGCCCACCAACGCGAATTATTTTTTTGGCGGCTTTGTTGGTAATTTGCCGGTTTTCTAGCTCGGATGGTGAGTAGAAAAATACGATATTATTTTTGAAATTGCTAATTACAAAAATTACTGAGATCAGGCAAATAGCAAATACTACGCCAATAAAGATGATTCTTTTTTTCTTATTGCTACTTTTCATCGGTGATTTTTTTTAGTGCAGATTTTTTTTTGACAAATTTAATAATCGTAACTGTTGCAAAAGCAGCAAAAATAAAGGCACTAATCAGATAGGCAGCGCCAACATAGTAAGAATAATCAAAATCTTGCATAAATAGTCTAATTAAAAGCTTTTTGATCGATTATTTAAGTAATTCATCTAATTTTTTCTGATCATTTAGGGCGTAGAGATCATCACAGCCACCAATTGATTGATCATTAATAAAAATCTGCGGTACGCTTCTACGGCCCATAGATTTTTTAATCATTTCCTGTAAAATATCATCGCTGGTAACTTTTATTTCTTCAAAAGCAGCATTTTTCATCTTTAATAAAGCCTTGGCTTTAACGCAATATGGGCAAGAATCTTTAGTGTAGATTACGATTTTAGAACTATTTTTTAACATAAATTTGTTTTAATTATAATGAATAAAATTTTAGTTATTTCAAGCAATCAAGCATTGAAAAATTTACTAACAAATCAACAAGAATTTGAATTTATTTTTAGTGATTTGCAAGAAAAAATTGCTGAAATTGATAATGAGCTCCCAAAAGAGATTATACTGGTAATTATAGATCAGGAAATCTCTTTGGAAAGCAAAATTATTGACCTTATTTTGTCAAAAAATTTACCAGTAATTTCGATGCTAAAAAACCAAGGCTATCTTTCGCAAATTAAAAATTTAACTACTCTGCCAAAACCGATTCGAATTCTGGAATTATCAACAATGATTACCAAAATAATTGTCAATCAGGAGCCAAAAATTATCGATTATAAAAATTGCCAGATAAATTTTCAAACCAGGATTATTACCAAAAATCAAAATGAAATAAAATTAACCGAATTAGAAAGTAACTTACTCAAATATCTGATAAGTCACGGCGACAATCCTTCTAAGAATAACCTGTTAATTCAGGTGTGGAATTACAAAAATCTTGAAAATATCAATGATACCGGAATAGTTGAGGTGGCAATTAATAAATTAAAGAAAAAACTTAGAGAAATTGGGGGGGCGGATTTGCTTGATTCAATTCAATTAACATCAAATACCACCAATTAATTACAAAGAGGCAGGGGTTTTTAATGATGCCGCAAAATTTGTTGACATAATTATTCGTAGCTGTATTTATGGAGGCATTAGTAGTATGAAATTAATATTTTTAGTAAAAATGAACAAAAAAAAATATCTGGCATTTTCTTTAATTGAGCTTTCGATAGTAGTTCTGATTATTGGTATTTTAATTGCCGGAGTTACTCAGGGCTCAAGATTGGTTAGACAATCAAGATTAGCTACCGCTAATTCCCTGACCGCCAATTCACCAGTTGCTTCAATTAACGGATTGATAGTCTGGCTTGACACTGCCAGACCAAATTCGTTACAAAACGCCAATTCAGAATTTGAGATTCAAGATCAAGACAAAATACAAAATTGGTATAGTATCAACCCGCAGATAAACTATCCAACTGTTGCTAATCAATCTACTGGAGGTAACCAACCAACTTATGTTGCCTCAGGTATAAATGGCCTTCCCTCAATATATTTTAATAGCGCTAATAGTAATTATCTTTCAATTCCTGATTCTAGTATTATTTCTCCAGAAAGCGGCATAACTATGTTCGTAGTAGTGCAATTGACTACTTTTGTTACCGCCAGTACAATTGGGATTATCAGTAAAGATACCAGTAGCGGTGTTACCAATCCCCCTTATTTCATACAGGCAAATAGTGCAACTAACGTTGTTTCGGGGATAACTTCGCCTGCCAATGTTAACAGCACAGGCGGCACTCTTGGATCCGGCATTACCTTCCAAACCAATACCCCATATGTATTTTGTGGTACTTTTGATGCAACAAGAGGTCATCAATTCATGACTAATGTTAGAAGCGCCATTTATACTACCGCGACTCAAGCAACTATATTTCATAGTACCGCACCATTAAGAATCGGCGAACAAAAACATGGAATAATGAACCGGTTTCTTGATGGTTATATTTCAGAAATCATTATGTTTGATCACGCTTTAAAAAGCTCAGAAATAAATGACATTAATCATTATCTCAATCAAAAATACGGCATTACATTTGCTTAATTTAAAATAATAATTTGGCCAATTTAGCACCAAATAAATTGAGGGGATTAACTTTCTTCTCAAATAGCAAACAAATAAAGCTCGCCAGACAAATAGCCGGAGCGAAAGGAAATATTTTTTCTTGCTTAAATTTTATCCATAAACTGCCAAATATTGTACCACCTAGACCGGTAAGTAGTAAAAAGGTAAAAAATTTATTAAAACCGAGCATAAAGCCGGCAATAAAGAAGAATTTTATATCATCAATTCCAATTGCTTCTTTCTTAGTCAATAATAAAAAAATTATCAGTAGCAGCATAGCAAAGGAAGCATAGGCAAATGCCGGGTAAAAACTATGGATGGTCTGATTGATGCCAATTAAATGAATATTTAGAATAGTTGCTAAAATTGCCAGGCTATATTGTAGGCAATTAGGTATAAAATAATGCTCAAGATCGGTAATAATCATAATGATCATCACTGTTGAAATTGCCATGATCAATAGCATTTTTGGATCAATTTTTTTGCCGCCAGCAAAAAAAATAATCAAAAATACCAGCCCAAAAGCAACTTCAATTACAGGATAGCGAATTGAAATTTTAGCAGCGCAAATTGAGCATTTACCTCTTTGTATCAGCCAGGAAAATAGCGGGATTAAATTTTTTAATGCTAGCTTATGATTGCAGGCCGGGCATTTTGATCTGGTGATAAATATTGATTCATCATGAGCCAAACGATAACTTACCAGACTCGCAAAACTGCCCATAGAAAGTGCAATTACCAATAAAAAGGTAATCTTTAAGTTGATATCTAGCTGCTCAAGAAAAAATAAATCCATAAATATCTTTGTAAATGTTGCTAATTTTTAAACTCCAAATAGAATAAAAAAGTTCCTGTCATTTGACCTCTTAAAATATTACTAACAAATGAAATTTATCAAAATTTTTTCATTAATCTTTTTTATTAGCTTGCTAATTATTGGCTGTAGCCAAAAACCGGCACCAATAATTGAGAATAATAAAAATATCTATAGCCGCAAGAACGATCATAAAAGCGCCATTAAAAGCAAATATAGTGGACACCAAGATTTAACTGCTCGCGACTCTGATCAAAAAACTATTGATATCGCTAGTAAACCAAGCAAAAAACTACAAAACAATCAAATTATCGTATCAGGTGGCGAAACTTTATTTAGTATTTCAAAAAAATTACCCAAAAACAATATATAAAAATATGATACTATTTTATCAATTGAAGCATATGAAGAAATATTACAATATTTAAACTCTTTAAATGAAACATTAAAAACTACACCTATTGAATATATTATAC
>CAZUPN010000060.1:7039-9650 GCA_964622015.1 uncultured Rhizobiaceae bacterium
TCAAAAAAATATAATGTTTTAATGCGAGATTTAATCAAGGAAAATAATCTGGTCGCTCCCTATAATCTTAAAACTGGTGATAATTTGAAGATGCCAACACCAAATTATTATGTAGTTAAAAATGGCGATACTCTTTACTCGATTTCTCGCGGAAGTAATATGAATATGAGCAATTTAATTACAATTAATGGCCTTAAAGAGCCTTATCATGTGGTGGTTGGACAAAAAATTCGGATCTCAATTGATGATAATCATAGCCAAATAGCGTCTGAAAAAAATCCTACCAATAAAAATTCAGATCTTGCCAATAATAATGTAAAATCAGCAGCACCCGAACAAGCATTAGAAAATAAGGCTAATAATTTTGCCTGGCCGGTTGGCAATGGTAAGGTTATTTCTGGATTTGGCCCTAAAAAAGGCGGGCTTTATAATGATGGCATTAATATTGCGGTTAAAGAAAATGATCCGGTTAGATCATCAGAATCAGGGATTATAGCCTATGTAGGTAATGAGCTCAAAGGTTATGGCAATCTGGTAATCATCAAGCATTCCGGGGGCTGGATTACCGCTTATGCTCATTTAGCAAAACCATTAGTAAAACGTGGCCAAAAAGTCCAAAAATTACAGGTAATTGCAAATGCCGGCACTACCGGCAATGTCAAGAGTCCGCAGCTTTATTTTGGCCTTAGAAAAGGCAGAGACGCAGTTAATCCACAAAATTATCTAAAAACGCCAATCAAAAATCTTAAAAAATAATGTTTAGTTTTTTTTCAAAATCAAAAATCAAAGATCAGCTACTAAATAGCTCAAATAAAATATCTTCATCAATTATTGAGATTTTTACCCATAAAAAACTTGATCAGGAGATGCTTGATCATCTGGAAGAAAGCTTGATTATCAATGATCTTGGCCCCGAAATTAGCGCCAAAATTATTGATGATTTAAAGCAAAAAAGCTTCAAAAAATCTATCGAAATTGATGAAGTAAAAAAATTCCTGGCGCTAGAATTAGAAAAAATTCTTTCTCCTCATCAAAAAACGATTAATTTTCACCGCGAATTTAAGCCTCAGATTATTATTTTTAACGGCGTTAATGGCGTTGGCAAAACTACTACCATCGGCAAAATCGCCGCTAATTTAGGCCGACAAAATAAAAAAACCTTAATTGCCGCTTGCGACACTTTTCGCGCTGCTGCCGCCAGCCAATTACAAATCTGGGCCAATAGAAGCGGCGCCGAAATAATTACCGCCAATAAAGAAGGTGAGGAGCCGGCCTCAGTTGCTTATCGCGCACTTGATTATGCCAAGAAAAATAATTTTGATATTTTATTGATTGATACTGCCGGCAGACTACAAAATAAACAAAATTTAATGGATGAATTAAAAAAAATTAATCAGGTTTTAAAAAAAATTGACGCTTTGGCACCTCATGAAAATCTGCTAGTAATTGATGCTACCACCGGCCAAAATGCCAAAACCCAACTCGAGGTTTTTAATCAAATCGTTGGTATCACTGGACTGATTATCACTAAATTAGACGGCTCAGCTAAAGGCGGGGTAGTAGTAGCGCTGGCTCATAAATTTAAAAAACCAATTTACGCAATTGGCATTGGCGAAAAGATTGAGGATCTGCAAGAATTTAACGCTAAGGAATTCGCTAAAAGCCTGGTTGGTTGAGTCTGTTTAATTGTAAGCAAGTTCTAAGATTTACTATTATAACCTATTTTAAATAAATAATAAAGCAGCCAGGATAAAATTATGTTGATTGAAATTAAGTAAAAAATACCGATCAATAAATTACCGTCATGATAGCCAGTCACACCATATCTAAAGCCATCAACAACGTAAAAAAACAAGTTAAGATGAGAAATTTTATGCCAAAATTCTGGCAAAGAGCTGGTTGAATAAAAAGTTCCAGAAAGAAAAGTTAAAGGAGTAACAAAATAGCTGGTTACTGCCGACATCTGATCATAAGTACTGGATAATATCCCGCATAATATCCCAAGTAAACCAAGAAACATACAGCCAAAAAAAAGCATAAAAAAAGCATAAAAAAAGCTATAAACATGCAAATCGACAAAAAATGAAATTGCCGCGTAAGCAACTAAGCCAACCAGAACCCCACGAATAATTGCCGCTAGAGATAAAGCAAGCAATAATTCAAGCGGACCTAGTGGCGGCATCAAAAAATCAATAATACTTCCCATTACCTTACCCATCACCAAAGAAGATGAGCTATTAGCAAAGGCATTTTGCATTGCCGTCATAATCACCAAACCAGATGACAAAAAAACTGCAAATTCTACATTGGCAATATTTTCGACCTTACTACCAACTGATAAAGAAAATACCGCAAGCAACAACATGGCACTAACTACCGGCGAAAGTACGGTTTGATGATAAACCTTTAAAAACCGCCACACCTCTTTTTTAAATAAACTCAAGGCCCCAAACCAATTTATTGACATAAGTAAGAATATTTTTTATGTTAATATACCAAAACTACTTAGAAACTTGTAAAAACTGCCACCTTTTGTCATTACCATAGAGGCCATAGTGAACTACCCGGTAGCACAAGATCCTCACATTTGTCATTTCGGCCTTCGCCGGAA
>CAZUPN010000061.1:0-9359 GCA_964622015.1 uncultured Rhizobiaceae bacterium
TTGGATAGAAACAAAGGCTGAGAATTCTTTCTCTGAATATTTAAAATATCAAGAAAAAGCATAATATTTCATAAATAATGGATATTAAGAAGAAGTTTAAAAAGTTAATAAAATTGGTGGTTTTTGCGATATTTGGCAGAGAGAAATTTTTACTGAGCTACCAAAATACTAAAGCCTATCAGATTTATCAGGGATTTTTAAAAAATAACTTAAATAAAGGTAAGGGCGCTAAAATTTGTGGCAAAAACTTACCGCAATTGTTAATTTTTAGAACTAAAAATATGAATATTTCATCAACTCAAATTAGAACAAAAAATGTTTAATTTTATCGTTGATTCTCATTGTCACTTGGATTTGATTGAAAAGAAGGGCTTAAATATTGATGAAGTTTTGGCTGAGGCCAAAAAAAATAATGTCAGGCTGTTACAAACAATTTGTACTAAAATCAGTGAAATTGAAATCATTCTTAATTATACTAAAAATCATGATTTTATTTACGCTTCTTGTGGCAACCATCCAAATAATGTTGATTTAGAGCCAAAAATAAGCGCTAGGCAAATAATTGAGATTTGCAATAGCGATCCTAAAATTATTGGTATTGGTGAGACTGGTCTTGATTATTATTATGCTCACGCTGATTATAATAATCAAAAACAGAGTTTTATTAATCATATTGAGGCAGCTGCTAAAACTGAATTACCGCTGATAATTCATAGTCGTAATGCTGATTTAGATATGGCTGAAATTTTAACCGCTGAGCAAAAAAATCAAAAATTTCCGGCACTTTTACATTGTTTTTCAAGCAGTCAAGAATTGGCCAGGAAGGCTCTTGATCTTGGTATTTATATCTCAATATCCGGAATTGCTACCTTTAAGAATGCTATTGAGTTACAAGAGATTGTAAAATTTTTACCAATTGACTCGATTCTAGTTGAAACTGACTCTCCTTATTTAGCGCCAGCGCCTTATCGTGGCAAAACCAATCAGCCGGCTTATGCTAGCGAGGTGGTTGAGTTTATCGCGAATTTAAAACAAATGAAAGTTGAAGAATTAATCGATGCTACAACTGCTAATTTTTTGAGAATTTTTAAAAAAATAAATAAAGAAATTATCAATGAGCTTTAATTCAAATCTCAATCATTTCATGTCTGAAGCAATTTTAGAGGCCAAAATTGCTTTTCAAAAAGATGAGGTTCCGGTTGGGGCAATAATTGTTGAAAATAATATTATAATTGCCAGAGCTCATAATCAAAATCTTACTGATAATGACCCAACTGCCCATGCAGAAATATTAGCTTTGCGCCGAGCTGCAACTAGTAAAAAATCTTCAAGACTCGATGGTTGTGATTTATATGTTACTTTAGAGCCTTGTCCAATGTGTGCCTTTGCAATATCCTTATCGAGAATAAAAAGAATCTATTATGGTGCCGGTGATCAAAAATTTGGCGCCGTAGAAAATGGCCCGAGAATCTTTAGTAGTTCTTCCTGCTATCATAAACCAGAAATCTATTCCAATATTGCGCCAACAGCAATCGAAAATTTGATGAAAAACTTCTTTTTGCAAAAAAGATAAGTTCCACGTGAAACATTTTATTGACATCAATAATTAATCATTGTTCAATTTTGCTTCGTGTTGTGATTTATCTTACAATGCCAGTTTTGTTAAAAAATAATATAATTGCCGATATTATGGCTTGCTTTCATTTTCTAGATTGCCGCGTCGCTTACGGCTCGCAATGACGATTACGCAAGTCTTTCGCTCTCCAGAAGTCGTAGGCAACGCGGCAATCTAGAAAAGTTTTTAACCCAAGAACCGACATTCATTAACATTATGCATAAAAGAGCAAAAGTATTTTCGATAGTTAATCAAAAGGGTGGAGTTGGTAAAACTACTACTACCATTAATTTAGCGGCTGCTTTTGCTGCGATTAAGAAAAGAGTGCTTTTAATTGATTGCGATCCTCAGGGTAATAGCAGCACTGGGCTTGGGATATTGCAATCACAGCGTAAAAAAACTCTTTATGAAGTTTTGATTGGGGTTCATAAAATTCACGATGTGATCGCTCCAACCTTTATTCGTAATCTTTCAATTGTTACTGCTACTGTTGATTTATCAGCTTGTGAGATTGAAATTATTAATTTTGAGAAGAGAGAATTTTTGTTGCGCAAAGCTTTAAAAGAAATAATCCATGATTATGATTGTATTTTAATTGATTGCCCCCCTTCCCTTGGTTTACTTACGGTTAATGCCCTAACCGCCTCTGATTCAGTTATTATTCCAATGCAATGCGAGTTCTTCTCGCTCGAAGGTTTAAGTCAGTTGCTAACCAGTCTACATTTAATAAAGGAAAATCTTAATCACCATTTAAAGATTAGTGGCATTGTTTTAACCATGCATGACCGGCGTAATAAAATAACTGAGCAAGTTGAAACTGACGTTAGGAATTTTTTAAAAGATAAGGTTTTCAAACATACAATTCCAAGAAATATAAAATTGTCCGAGGCCCCATCACATGGTTTACCAGGAATTATCTATGATACTAAATCATCAGGCTCAATAGCTTATATTAAATTGGCCAATGAAATTTTTGAAAAAGAGGACTTTTAACCCGCCTTCGCTAAAGCTGCGGCGGGCAGGCCCGTTTTTGTTATACCAAGTCTTATCTTTGGATAGCTATATGAGCAGGAGTTTCCTGTTGTGGCTTTTTTGTATAAGTGGGCCTGCTGGCCGCAGCTTTAGCGAAGGCGGGTTCCACGTGAAACATTTTAAACAAATTTTAAAAAACATGAAAGAATCAAATCAACAAACAGAAAAAAGACTGGGTCGCGGTTTATCAGCTTTACTTGGCGATAGTAAGATAAAAAAGACCGAATCATCTGCTGATTATAAATTATTTGAATCTCAGGATTTAATGGAGTTGGTGCCGATCAATAAGATTATTGCCGGTATCTATCAGCCTCGAAAAAGCTTTGATCATAAGGAGCTACAAGAGCTTTCGGATTCAATTAAGGAAAATGGATTAATTCAACCTATTATTTTAAGAGAATCAGATGATTTATATGAAATAATTGCTGGCGAAAGAAGATATCGAGCAGCAAAAATGGCTGGTCTTGATAAAATACCGGCAATTATTAAAAATATTAATAATCATGAAGCCCTGGAGATGGCTTTGGTTGAAAATATTCAAAGATCTGACCTTTCTTTAATCGAAGAGGCGGTTGGTTATAAGCAATTAATTGATGATTTTTCATATAGCCAAGAACAAATCGCTAACCGCGTTGGTAAAAGCAGAAGTCATATCACTAATATTCTAAGGATTTTAAATTTACCGCAATCAGTAAAGGAAATGCTTGATAAAAAACTGATTTCAATGGGTCATGCTAGAGCAATTATTAATTCTAGAAATCCTAAAGACTTAGCTAAGAAAATAGTCGATTTGTCATTAACTGTACGTGATGCGGAGGAGATGGCGCGAGAAGAAAAGGATCAAGAAGAGTTAAGGACCGGTAAGGTTATTGTTGGCGGTAGGGATAAAAATAAGAATCATCAATTATTAGAGCTAAAGCAGCAATTAGAAGAAAGTTTAGGAATGAAAGTTCGGCTATCTTATGATCAGTTGCGCGGCAGCGGCAAATTGACTATTGAGTTTGAAGAGATAGATCAAATTAAAGATTTAATCAAAAAACTAGGCTAATAATGACATTTCACGATCTCAATCAATCTGACTGGCAAAATATCACTTTTTCCTCAATTGTGATTTTTATGTTATTTAGCAGCATATTATCTCGTAGAGAGTTTAGTTTGTCAAAAATCATTAAATATCTTCTAATTTGGGCAGTAATAATAGTTTCTGCTTTTACCCTCTATAGCTATCGTTACAAATTCTATCAATTGCGCGATCATTTAGCCACTGAAATCAACCCTTCTAAGGCAGTAATAAATAACAACCAATTGATAATTGGGCTTGCAAATGACGGGCATTTTTATCTTGATGTTACTATTAATAATCGGCCGGTCAGATTTATGATTGATACCGGAGCTAGTGATGTCGTACTTAATTTAGCAGATGCAACAAGAGTTGGAATCGACATTAATCGATTAACATTTAATAAAAACTACCAAACTGCAAATGGTCAGGCATATGGGGCTGGAGTTAAAATAAATGAATTAATGATTAGCGGTGTAAAATTCAAAGATGTCTATGCTTCAGTAAATAGCTCTGATATGGGAGTTTCATTGCTTGGCATGTCTTTTTTAAAAAGATTTGAGAAATATGAAGTTTATCAAGATAAGTTAATTTTGACATTATGACAATAATTTTAGCGGCAATAATTACCGGCCTAGCTTTAGCGATTATTTTTTTATATCTAAAATTGCTTAGAGCCTTTAGTTTGGTAAGAAATATGGAGCTGTTAAACAGTAATTTAGAATTGCAAAAAGGTTTTTTACAAGAAAATATCAATAATCTGGCTCTTGAAAATTCTAATCTTGAGCAAAAAATTAAAATTATTGAGTCCGAAAATCGTAATTTAGCTTCTTATCAAGGGCGCTTTGAACAAACAATTGCTGAGTTGGAATTTTTAAAGTCAGAAAGAAATGCCGCAAATCAAGAAATAAAATTTTTGCGTGATCAGATTTTTGAGTTTGAAAAGCAAAATGAGTTACTAAGGCATTCTTTTGAGGAGCTTGGTAAACAAAAGGAGGAATGGTCTAAACAAAAGAGCGCCGAACTCTTTAAGCTTTCAGAAGAATTATTGAAAAAAAATCAAGAGCAGCAAAATCAGTTAAGTAAAATGCAAGAAGAAAATATTGCTAAAATTACTGAAAATCTCTTTAAAAATTTTGCCGGCGTAACCGATAAAATTAATACTCTTAATGAGGATGTTAAAAAATCAAATGAGGCGGTTAATTTAACTAAAAATGCCTTGTTAAATCCAGCTGCAGCTGGAAGATTAGCGGAGATAACTTTAGAAAATATTTTAAAAAGCTCGGGGTTAAAAGAAAAAAGCGATATTCATGCAGTTGGCGATTATATTTTGCAATCTTATTTTACCGCAATTGAGCTTGAATCGAAGCGTCCAGATGTGATTTTATTTTTGCCAAATAATAACATTGTAATTATTGACTCTAAATCATCATCACATTTTCTTGAGCTTTGTAGAATTAGGGAATCTGGCCTAAAAAAGGCGACTAACCCAGATTTTTCTAAGGAAGAAAAGGAAATTTTAGTGAAGATCAAAGAAAGTGCTAAAAGACATTTAGAAGAGTTAAAAAAGCGAGATTACGGGCGATTTTTAGCGGAAGAATTAAAAGCTAAAAATATCGATGATTACAAAATTTCTCTGGTAATGTTTTTGCAAACCGAGCAAATTTTAGAGATCATCAAAGATGCTGATCATGACTTTGAACAAAGGGCGTTAAATAGTGGAATTGTTATCGCAACTCCAATTGGCCTAATCCACCTCTTATCGCAAATGCGCTATGTTATTGATCGGGTTAAACAACAGGAAAATATCGAAAGTTTAAAAAGCGAAGTAGCAAAATTACTTGATAATATTGCCGCAATATTTAAAGATTCAAAAGAATTGGGGCGAAATTTAAGCAAATCGCTTGGCGTTTATAATAAAATTGCTAGCCATTTAAATCGCAAAGTCCTAACTAATACTAAAAATATTTCCGAACTTGGAATCATGACTCAAAAATCAAGCGCAATTAAAACGCTTGAGGAGTATACGGAGTCTAACTGAAGTTCGGGGAAGCTTTTTTGTAATATACTTATCTCGATTTCTTGTGCCGCTGCAACTCCCTTTATTGTCATTTTTGAGGGAGGCGGGAATCCACTTCGCAAACATCAGGATTGTGGCAATGACCGATCCCCGCCTGCCTCGGGGATGACAATAAGGGGGATAAGTATTTTTGCCTATTGTAATTAAAAGGATTTGAAATAGTATTTTTGATGCTCTTGGCTAGCTTTAATAAAACTTTAATAATTTCTAAATAATCATACCTTTGTGAATAATATAAAATTTTTTTTAGCTATCATCTGTCTTTTTTGCTTCAATATTATAGCCATTGACAAGGCGATAGCGCAGACACCTCCTAATCAAGAAGTAAAGGCTAAGGATGCAATTGTTATTAAAGGCAATGAGCGGGTAACAATTGAGGATATGAAATCTTATCTCAATATTGCTGGAATTAAAAAAAATGATGCCAGAGCGATCGATAATTCGCTAAAAAAAATCTATGCCAGTGATTTATTTGCAGATGCTAAAATTTATAAGCAAGATTCGCAGATGATAGTTGAAGTTAAGGAAAATCCGATCATTAGTGAGATTAAATTTGTGGGCAATAAAAAACTCGATGATGAGATTTTGCAAAATGAAATTTCTTTAAAGAAAAGAGCGATTTTTAGCAGAACAAAATTACAAAATGATGTTAAAAGAATTAGCGATATTTATCTCAAAAGCGGGCGTTTCTTAACTAAAATCGAGCCAAAAATTATTGAAAAAGAACAAAATCGTGTTGAGTTAATTTTTGATATTTACGAAGGTGATAAAGCTAAAATCGGTAGTTTAAATTTTATTGGCAATGATATTTTTAGCGATCAAAAATTACTTGATGAAATTACCACTAAACAATCTCATTGGTATCGATTCTTTTCTTCATCTGATGTTTACGATTCTGATCGTATTGATTTTGATAAGGAAAAATTACGTCGGTTTTACACTTCTTGCGGCTATGCTGATTTTAATGTTATTTCCTCAATTGCTCAAATTACTCCAAATAAGGATAATTTCTTTGTCACTTTTTTGCTTGAAGAGGGTATTCAATATAGGATTGGCGATATAGAAATTACCAATAATATTGAAAAACTCGATAGTAAGTTACTGCAAAAAGCAATTTTAATTAAAAAAGGTAAAATTTATAATGAAGATTTGATCGAAAAAACCTTAGATCAGATGATGGAAACTATGTCCGATCAGGGCTATGCTTTTGCAAATATTGATCCGGTTTTAAAAAGAAATAAAGATAAAAAAATTATCGATATTAATTTTGTCATTGAAGAAACCCCAAGGATATATATTAATGAAATTCACATTACCGGCAATGTTAGAACTTATAATGATGTAATCTTAAGAGAATTGCGCTTTAGACAAGGCGATGCTTATAATATCACTAAAATCAATCGCTCAAGACAAAGATTGATCAATCTTGATTTCTTCGATAAGGTTGAATTTCAAACTAAAAGAATCGGCAATAGCGATAAAGTCGATATTGAAATTGAAGTCAAAGAGAAAAAAACCGGAGAGGTGAATTTCGGGATTGGCTATTCAACGGTTGATAAGGCAGTTGGCAGCGTTGGTTTTAAGGAGGTAAACTTACTTGGAACCGGTCAGGAAATTGGGGCGTCAATACAAAAATCTGCCACCGTTACTTCTGCGCAAGTAAATTATTTAAAACCTCATTTTATGAATTATCCGCTTGATGCCGGAGTTGATGTTTTTAATACTAAACAAGCTAAGCGTGATAGTTTGGTTTACGATGAAAAATCTCATGGTTTTGGAGTTAGTGCTGGCTATTCAATTACTGAATTTTTATATCACAAAATTAAATATTCTTACCGTAGTGCCCAGATTAATAATGTTGATGCCAATGCCTCGACCAATATTAAAAGTCTTGCTGGTGAATTTGTGACTTCTGCAATTGGGCAGGATTTTGTCTATGATAAAACTGATAATTCAAGAGATCCAAGAGATGGCTACATAATCTCTCTAAGTCAGGAATATAGCGGTCTTGGCGGAGATGTAAAAAATATCAAACATGAGGCAATGGCTTCTTATTATTTACCAACTATTAGCAAAGAATATGTTTTAAAATTTTTAGCGCGCGGTGGTGTGATTAAAGGTCTTGGGCAGGGAGTCAGGAGTAATGATGGATTTTTCTTAGGGGGCAATAATTTTAGAGGTTTTGAATATGCCGGAATTGGTCCTCGGGTTATAAAAAATGATAGTGCAATTGATGGTGATATAGTTGGTGGTAAGGTTTATTACATGGGTACCGCCGAATTTAGATTTCCACTTGGCTTGCCAAAAGAACTTGGTATCACCGGTTCGCTATTTACTGATTTTGGTACCGTCAGAGGGGTGGATGAAGTCAGTAAAAAAGGGGTTAAAATTGCCGATACTGGCTCGTTAAGGGCTTCTTACGGCTTTTCACTAGTATGGTCTTCGCCAGTTGGGCTGATCAGGCTAGATTTTTCAAAGGCTGCGAAAAAAGAGCAATTTGATCGCACTGAAAATTTCCGCTTTAGTGTCGGAGCGTCATTTTAAATTTATATGGTTGATAATAAAATTTCAGTTCATTTGCAGGATTTTCCTGCAGTGGATTTTTTTACTGATGAAAAAAAATTGGTTGCAGATATGGATTTAGTGCGACTAATATGTAGCAGCGCTTTATTTATTAGAGATCAAAAAAATCTGCGGGTCAGAATGCCGCTAAATGAATTAACGGTAATTGGCAGTAACGCTGAAAATATTATTGATTTTAAGGATATTATTGCTGATGAAATCAATGTTAAATCAGTGGCAATTAAAAAAGATATTACTGATGTTGCGGAATTAAAATTGCAGATTAATTTTAAAAAAATCGGTGCTAAATATGGCCCTAAAGTAAAAGAACTCACTGAGTGCGTTAAAAATAATCAATGGCAACAAATTGCGCAAAATCAAATATCAATTAAGCTTAAAGATTCAGAAATAATTTTAATCGATGATGAATTTGATTTAAAATTAAATATAAAAAATCAGGATGATAAAAAATATGCTTTTGCTGCGCTACCAAGCAATGATTGCCTGATTCAGCTTGATATTGAGGTAACTAAAGATTTACAAGAAGAGGGCATGGCCCGCGATATTATAAGATTAATTCAGCAAAATCGCAAAGATGCCGATTTAAATGTTTCAAACCGCATTAATCTAAAAATCTTTTCAAATCATCAGGCAATTAATGAGATAATTAATAAGCATGCTGATTATATAAAAGAGCAAACTTTATGTCTGGCAATTGAATTTATAAATGATGATTCTCTTGAGCTGGCTGCTAAATCCTCAGGTTTCTTTTTTGAAAATAAAATTGATGATGCTAAGCTATCAATGCTAATTAAAGTAGAAAATTTGTAAATTTTGTTTGATTTTTATTTATTTAGCCTTAATTTTAAAAGCTAAAGCATTCTTTATTGGTTTTTTCTGACCAATTTAATCATTGATAAATTATCATTTTATTTAACATTAAAATTAGTTAATTATATGTCCAAACAAGTCTTCAAAAGAACCAAGCCTCACGTAAACATAGGCACAAT
>CAZUPN010000062.1:0-9197 GCA_964622015.1 uncultured Rhizobiaceae bacterium
TATCAAGTGGAAAATGCGGATTCTGGGATTTTTCTTTGGATTCAAGGCGACAAATCCCGTTAATTAGGATTTTAGCGATTTCTTGGAATCTTTTGCTAGGGGAAATAGTTGCGTTTGATTTATTGGTTTGCAGTTTCATTTGATAGGAGTTTTATTAGCGAAATTTATCCTGTGATAATAAGGAACGCTATAAAACTGGCAATATTGCTTAATGGGGCGGAATTACTTTTATTTACTAACAATCAAAAGAGTTAGTTGTGCGACCTAAGTATTTGTGGAAATATTGTGTTAATTAGGGTAATTTTAAAAAAATTAATATTTCCGCTTATTTGGATTTCTTGGAAACTGAACTATTTTACTATCATAATTCTCCAATTTTTTGGTCTCAATTAGAAAATTTAAACAATATTTTACCCCTCTTTGATTATCGATGCAATCAAGAGTAGCGTTATTACTTGCGATCAGAAGCTCTACAATATTCATGTCATAAATTATATTGGTAAAATCAGCCTGATTTTCATTATTAAAATATTTATTTTTTAGATATTCCTTTCTCCATGATTGGTTACCTATTCCTTCATCCTCTACTACCACCTGGAAATATTGATTATTATTGGTTGAAGTATAGCTATTGGTACTAATAGCGATTTTAGCATTATCTCCAGAAAAGATAAGTGAATTATATAGTAATCCAGCTATTATTTTTACAAAATTTTTATGATTTATTGGCAGAAATTCTAAATTCACCTGATAATTCTCGCTTATTTTTAGCTTCCTTAGGTGTATTTCAGGATATAATAAAATTACGGATTGTGCTATTACTTTTTCTGGCGATAGACAGATATGTTCGGACTCGTTGCTTTGTAAAATAGTTTTTTGAATTTTATAGGATTCTATGAGTTTTTTTAATTCTGTTTCTAATTCTAATTTGGATAATGTAAGATAGTCATTCTTAGATTTTAACCTTCTACAAAAATTAATCATTTTCTTTTTATAACGATCAATTCGTAGCAGAGATTTTGCCAAACCAATAGTTTCAGGAGATAAGTATTTTTCCGGTAGTGCCTGCATCGCATTTGAAATCGTTAGACTACCGGCAAAATCAGAAAAGAAATATATCGGCGCAATAATTTTTCTATGAAAAAAGAATAATAAAATTGTAACAACTAAAGATATCAAAATAGAAAATAATAAATAATTCGCCAAATTATGCAGCAGGGGCCCATAGATCAAATCTTTGTCATTGCCAACAACTATAGTAAAGGGGTAGTTGTTTAGCTTTGTATAACCTAAATAAAGAGCGTTTTTGAGATCAAATTTTTTACTGATATTTCCGCTCTGATTTAAGAATTTCTCATTTTTAAAAAAATTGTCCGGCAAAGAGTTTGAATTGCTATTGGATCCTGCTCTAAAAGATTCCGCAATTATGTTATTTTTTTTGTCAAGAATAACAAAATTTATTTCTTTATTTTCCTGATTATGGTTAAGATAAGAAACTATATTTGTTGTGTTTATATTTGCTGCAAGACTTCCCAAAAATGCCCCTTCCTCATTTTTAATTCCAAATATTATTGGAATATATTTGCTGTCAGCGCCTGGGCTATATGAATGTAAATCAAAAAAGTGAATTTTCCAAGGCTGAGTGCTAGCAAGGATTGTGTTATATTGGCTGTCTAGGGTACGTTTGATAACGCCATTTTCGCCAGTTACTCTTACTTGCCCGTCACTATCTAGCCATTTGATCATGATCCAGTTTTTTAGCAAAGAAGTATCTAAATCAATATCAACACTAAATCTTCTTTTAAGCAGGCTATTTATGAATGGCAGGTCGTTTTTATTTTCTATTTTATGACCAATAAATTCAGTCTGTCTAAATATATTATCCAAAAATATTTCATAATCATTTGCAATATAAGAGCTTATAAATTTATACTTTTGATTATAGTCATTTTGGTAATTTCTATAAGAAAATATTGCAAATAAGAAATATAAAAAAAATATTAACCCAGCAAATAAAAGAGAGAAAAATTTGTACTCTCTTGAAATGGGATATAAAATATTTTTGAAATACAATATTATGGTCTTTATAGCTGGACTGTATTTTTTGATCATTATTGAGATTACTGCTTATAAATTATAGCTAGGATAAACTTATTCAAACCAATTACTTAATTTTTTGCTTAAAAACAATTAAATAAAATCATGTTACAAGAAAATATTTTACTCCAAAACATAGCGCAACTCATAACTTACATATCATTAGCAACTGCAATAGCTTTGTGTTTTTTTGATAAAAACAAGAAAACGGCAATAATATTGTTTATTTTTTCAGTTTTACTTGGATTATTTTGTCATCAATTCGGATTTCTTGCTTTAACCTCAATATTGGGATTAGGTTCTGCAATTTATCTATTTTATCAGCCAACAACAAATTCAATAGTTAAATTTTCACTATTTTGGGTGATTTTAATATTATCTGCACTGCTATTTATCCATAAAATCCCTGGTTATTATAATTGGAAAATTTACGATCATATTATTCTCAGCGAAAACTCTTCAGAATTTGAATTCTGGCTTAGTTTTGATAAATCTCTTATCGGTTTCTTTTTATTGTTTTTTGGTTATAACCAATACCTCGTTAAAAATCATTACAAAGAAATTCTTTTAACTTCCTGGCCATTTTTTGTTGCCTTGACCATTATTTTAATTACCTGTGGCCTAATCTCGCACTACATAATTTTTGATCCAAAATTGCCATCGATAACTTTAATCTGGATTCTTAAAATGATATTTTTTACCGCCATTGTTGAAGAAGCATTTTTTAGACTCTTCATACAGGATAATATCATATTATCACTTAAAGCACTGAATCTAAAATATTCTAAAATATTAGGTCTGATATTGGCATCCTTGATATTTTCAGTCTTTCATTTTGCTGGAGGATTGAATTATATGATCTTGGCTTTTATAGCGGGTCTTTTATATGGCGGAGTTTATCTCAGAAGCGGGTTCTTGGTATCATCAATAGCATTACATTTTTTTATTAATTTTGTTCATTTTATCTTTTTTTCTTATCCGCATTACCAATATTTGTTACAACCATCTCTATAAATGACCACTTTCTTTGACAATATGTTAGCTGATTAAATGAGATATAAAAAAATCAAACTACTAATACTGCTAGCATCGGTGCTTTTTTTCACAAAATCAGCATATTCAAAAGATGCAAAATCTATACTTCACTTAGAAGATACAGAAATCGTTACCGCATCAAAAGAAAAGGAATCCTCTTTCAAAGCAGCGGCTTCAATCTATGTGGTTAAGTCAGATGATATAAGAAGATCAGGCGCAACCAGTGTAGCAGAGGCTTTAAGGCTAGTTCCTGGTTTAGAGGTGGCACGTGCCGATTCCAATAAATGGACGGTAGCTTCAAGAGGTTTTGGCAGGATTTATGATAACAAAATGCTGGTATTAATAGATGGCAGGGAAATTAATAATCCGGTTTTTCCTGCCACTAATTGGGACATAACCGATGTAATTTTGGAAGATATAGACCAGATAGAAGTTATTAGGGGCCCGGTCTCAACTTTATGGGGTGCTAATACTTTAAATGGGGTTATTAACATCGTCACCAAAGATTCTCGCTACACACAAAAAAACTATCTTTCGTTAATATATGGAAATGATCAAAAAATAGCCGAATATCGCAAAGGCAGCAATTTTGGAGAGAATGTTTTTTACAAAATGTATGTAAAAAAATCTAGCCGGGCAGATTCCACTAGCATCGATTATCTGCATGGCACACCTGGCGCTGCTGGTGACAATTGGTTTATGAATAAAGCCGGCTTTCGTATTGATATAGATAAGACACTCAGAGATAAAATTACCTTAGAAGGTGATATTAATAGCGGAAAAATAAATCAAACACTTTTTATTCCGCCTTTAGAAAGAACCCCAATAAAAGACACAGAAAAAGTTAACAGCTTTAATTTAGATGGAAAATGGCAACATGACATTAATAGCACTGACCAAACTAATCTGCATTTATATATTGACCATTCCTTAAGAGATTCCCTACTTGGCAAAGTTAACCGAAATATCTTCAACTTAGATAATGAATATCAATTACAGACAAGCGCTAAAAATAAGCTAAAACTGGGCCTTGGTTATCGTTATATAGTAGACAGATTATCGGACTCAATTATTAATCATACAGTTGTTCAATCATACAATCCAAATAATGATAAGAACCAATTATACACTTCCTTCCTGCAAGATACATATTCAATTGTTGATGAGAAACTAGATTTAATTATTGGCGCCAAGTTTGAACATCATTATTATACCGGCTACCAGTTTATGCCAAATGTAAGGCTAAAATGGACTCCAAATGATACAAATACAATATGGACCTCAGTTTCATCCGCAGTTAGAGAGCCATCTAAATTAGAGCATGATTTAAGACATCTATCTGCTAGTTATGGTAATTACCCAATATATTGGCAATCAAATAAGGATTTTAAAGCAGAAAGATTAACCTCATATGAAGTAGGTTACAGAAACCGGTCACTACCAAATGCAGAATTTGATATATCGGCATATTATAATCAATATAAAGATGTTCGCAGTTTTGAAAAAAATTTTCAATTAGATCCCGTTAATCTTGAATATAAAATTTACAATAAAGCGCATGCTAATATCAGCGGAATAAACTCCAGTCTAAATATTAATGTTTTAAATAATTGGAATTTAGTATTTGGCTATAGTTATACCAACATGAAATTATCATTTGCGCCAGATAGCACTGATAACGTTTCTTCATCCGACTCTCCTCGTAACCAATTTCAAATTCAATCAAGATTGAATCTAACCAGTAAATTAGAGTTCGACACATATTTTTACTATGTTGATCCCATCAAATTAATAAAAGTTAATGGCTACACGCGCCTTGACCTGCGCTTAGCCTACAAACCGAATTCAAATACAGAACTTAGCTTTGTTGGACAAAAACTATTCCGTCCAAAAAATCGTGAGACAGCAAGAGCATTTTACGCAACTCATGACGCAATAGGAGAAAGCCTGTATGTCAATCTGAAATTAAAATTTTAGATTTTTATTAGATAGAAAAACAAAAATGAAATTTTTATCAAAAAATTACAGAAAAATTTTCTACTCAATCGCAACTTTAATATTTGTGATAACCGCCATGCTTGCTTACATGAATTATGCGTCAGCAAAAGAACTATTACAAAAATCAAGCCCTGAATTCCAAGCAAGACTTTTATATAATTTTATCGATCACATAATTTTACCGACTGATCCAACTAGCGAAACTCCTAAGATTAAATTATGTATCATGAATGATAACCCCGTCACCACAAAATTAACTTTTCTGTTAAACAAGGAACCTAAGAAAAATATTACAATTTTACCAAAATATGAAAATGATTATTTAGAGGATTGCAATTTTTTGTTTGTTAATGAATATTATGATGGTTACGTAGATAAATTGTTATTAAGAATTAAAAACAGATCAATACTGACCCTTGGCAGCATTAGTAATTTTTGCAAAAAAGGAGGTATGGTGCAGTTTATTCTTAAAAATAATAATGTCGAATTTATAATAAATTCTAGGGAATTAGAAAAATCAGGATATAGTATTGATAATGATATTTTGGCTATATCGGAAATCATAAATTAGCCTATAAAATTACTTAAAGAGGATGTCAATTTTAGCAAAAAAAGTTTCACATTATATCAAAGAAAAAGGATGGTCAATTCCTACCGTATCTCAAAAATCCGGCTTATCACAAAGCGCAATCAAGAAAATTATCTATGGTACAGCCGAGAATCAAAGAATGAAAACCTTAGAAAAACTTGCGGAAGCCTTTTGTTGTAGCGTTTCTGATTTGATAACCGATAATCATCAAGCCGCCTTAAAACAGGAAAAAACAAAAGATAAATGGAATGCTGAATTGTTTAAGCATTGCATTGATTTAATTGAAGCGCGATTAAAGAAAAGAAACATAAATTGCGATAAACAAAAGGTTATTTTCATGATTGAAAATCTTTATTCCTTACTTGTAAAAAAGGAAAGTGATAAAATACAGAATTTAGCAGATAATGACTTAATCGATTGGATAATTAATAATTCAATTTCTTAATAGCAATATTTCAATTCAGACTCTTCCATTTTTTAAATCAGTATAATAATGATAATTTACATAAAGGCCATATAATGGCAGCTTTTAGCAGTTATTTTTTGCTTGCAGATTAAAATAGTATTTTATATTATACTAATTTAGCTTTTATAATATCTTATATAAGTTACTTTAGTTATAAAAACTCTAACTTAATTTCGCAGATTATTTATGCTAACAACGAAATCTCTAAATTTAAAACCCTTAATCTCAAAACTCCTACTAAAATTCACACTACCAAAATCCATCAATAAAGCAATACTCCTCGGCCATCTTGCCTTCGATCCTGAAATCAGGCGCGCTATAGATAACTCAGAATTTGCAATACTCTTAATCATTACTAATCAAATTCACAACAGTAAAGAAGGCAGACTTACATCTGCTGAATATCACGGGCTAGTTGCATGTCATGAGGTATTGGTTTTTAACCAAGATTTTATCAGGAAAATAAAAAAATCCTTCAAAAAAGATGATCTGGTCTATGTTGAAGGAAGTATAACCAATAGCAATTATCAAGATAAAATTCTTCAAATCAAACACGCTACCAGAATTGAGTTAAGAGGCCCCAATCATATTTTAGCGCATTGTCCTCAAATAAAGCCCCAATCATCATCACAGTTTTGTAATCCAGTTTTTAATTCCTAAAATCTAAAATTGAGAAATTATATGAATAATTTACCTAATTCATTATATCCAAAAGCAGTATTAAAAAACCTATTACCATCAGAGTCTGAGTCCCACAAAGCCAGAATCATAGAAATTACCAACATAATAGTTACAGTAGCAGAGGATAAGATCGCTTTTATCATCCTATTTGGTCCCTTGGCTCGAGGTGACTTAATGGCTAACAGCGATTATAATTTCTTGATTCTAACCAAAGAAAAAAAATACGCCAATAAGAATAAGGCAAATAAATTACGCAAAAGAATCAGTGACGCAATTAACAGCAGCAATAATAACAGTAAAATCAAAGATAAAACTCACCGCTTTCATATCACCATCGAACCAGTTGCTTACGCTAATTCTCCAACTAATCAAAAAAAATATTTCTTTGCTGATATCAAAAGAGATGGAATATTGCTTCATTATTCTGATAGGTTTGAATTATTAGGATTGCCAGGATTAGAGGTCAATTCAGAAGAAAGAATCAAAGATGCCAGGATCAGTTATTGCCACTTACTAGAAAAGGCTAATGATTTTATGAGATATTTCCAATTTGGTATTGATAATAATGATCTTAATGGTGCGGTTTTTAACCTTCATCAGGCAGCAGAAACTCTATTTAATTGTACAATCTCAGTTTTTAATGGTTATGAGCCTAGAACTCACGATTTATTAGAATTAAATAAATTATGCTCAGCCAACTCTAATCAATTTCTGAATGTTTTTCTAAGTAATACTCCCGAAGAAAAGAAATCATTTGATTTGTTACGAAAATCCTATATCAAATCAAGATATGATAAAAAATATGAGATTAACAGAAAACAGTTGGAATATTTGTCTGACAGGGTAAGGATATTGATGGAAATGGTGATCAGCGTTTGTAGCCAAAGAATTAATCAAGACTTACCGAGAATTGTCGCCATAAGTTATTCTGATTGAACAATTAAGTTTTTTGTCAATGTTCACCTAACAAAATTTTATTTCAATTATTACCAACTAAATTTAATTACCAACTTCACTCTAACCCAGTAACCCATGAAACCAGAAACCAACTTAGACCTTCTAAAGAAACCTTTCGATTTTCCAACTCATCCGCAAGATTGCATTAAAAATGTTAAAATAGTTATGATGAGATTAAAACCTTATAATAGTGAATGCGACATCACACTTAAAATACCAAAGAATGGTAGTAGAAATATTCACGAGATTGTTGCTGAACAAATTGATTATAGCGGCTCGATCGTCAATAGCTTGATAGTTAAAGAAGTAGAGCTACACATGGAATTTCACAATCAAAATAATATAGGGGAAACTAACTCATATTTTATCAAAATCAAATCCTCAGGAAAATATGAATTAAAAAACCCTAATGCCAAAAACATCTTTATTATTAGCAAATATCTAAGATATTGGGGACTAGCAAGTAAGCACCATATTGGCAAGTGAGCACCGTAATTAATTATCATATAAGCAAGGAGTCGTTTCTTCTTGCTTGCAAGATATGTGAACAGGGAAATCCTGCTATTACTTATGATGCAGTTGATCGCAGTAACAAACAAATAGAAAATCTGATCAAATTAAAAGCTTTTATCATTGGCAAAAAATACTGGCTGGAAGATGAGGATGGTGAATACATTGATATCGTACATCAAGATAACCAACCGGGATATTTTAATAAAAATAATCAATTCGTTGCAATTTCCCATAATGCTTTATGCATCTATAAACTTGATTTTAAATGGATGATTAAAGCCATCAGCAATAATCTTGAAATTGCCAAATGTTATCCAGCAGAGATAATTATAGATAATATCTTTTGGAGAATCGGAACGATAAAACTAAGAACTGCAACTCCGGTATTTTTTGCCAGAACTATTAACCATAAAAATAATTTTGAGACTATTTATAAGGCTCTTTTAAATAGAAATGGCATCAGCAAAGGCATAATTCTAACTACCTCAGCCTTACCTCCACTAGGATATAATCTTCCTAGCAATCACCAGATTGTTTCACTAAGGGATTGCTTAATACATGATAGTAATAATTTTCACATTGATAAAAATATCATCAAAGCTGCAATTGAAATAAAAGCAGAATCATTAATGCAACAAGAAGGATTTACGACTGGATATAGAGCCGCTTATTTCAAAGGCGTGAATTATAATTTCAGTAAAAAACAAGCTGCTGTTATTGAAGCTCTAGATAAACATGGCGGCAAAATTAACAAATATGAATTACTAGCTGAGGCTAATTCTGAGCAATATGATGTTTATCGGGTGTTTCTCGACTTCATCCACCCAAACCCCCTCCCAAACCTTACCTCCTATACCCCTA
>CAZUPN010000063.1:0-8984 GCA_964622015.1 uncultured Rhizobiaceae bacterium
TTTGCAGCGAAATTGTCAATTAGTATGTTGTATTATAGATGGATTTTGGTATTACTAACAATTGCGATCATTGTTATTTATAAAATACTGGCAAACATAATTATTACATTAGTGTATGGTGGTCTTATAAAAAGATAAAATTATATTTCAAATAGCTCGGTCAATCCACCATCGACCTTAATATCATTTCCGGTCATAAAGTTATTTGCTTCTAACATTTTGACCACATGATAAATATCCTCAACTTGTCCGCAACCTTCAGTATAATAAATACCATCGTAATTTTTTAATTTACCATCATATTTTTTTCGAATCATTGGTGTATCAATTGTAGCGGGTGATATAGAATTAACCCTTATATTCTTGTCATTATTTTCGATTGCTGCAACTTTGGTCATATTTATAATTGCAGCTTTTGCAGTTGAATAGGCTAGAAAGTTCTTCATTCCAATATGACCGGCAATACTGGCAATATTGATTATTTTTCCCTTGCTTTGTTGTCTCATTATTGCAATTTCTGCTTTAACGGAATTAAAGGCTGGTAAAAAATTATCTTGCCAGCAATTGACAATTTCTAATTGCGAAAACTCCAATAATTTCTTTCTGGTACTTGGTATGCCGGCACAGTTAATTGCTAAATCAATTCTTGATATTTTGCTAAAGACGTCACTTACGGCATTTTCGTCTCTTAAATCAGCATTAAAAAAAAGAGAATTCTTAATATTTGTACAATTATTTATATCAATACAAAACACAATGTAGTCACTTTGCAATATGTATTGGTTGGCTATGTAATTACCAATTCCAGAGGCAGCGCCAGTAATTAGAACATGTTTTTTCATTCAATCCTTCGGTTATTTTTATTAAAAGAGTAATGACCATCTATAAATCTATATTCAAGTTCTTTGGATTTGAATATATTTTTTATTTTCTATAAAGTATAAATCCTAGCTCTTATTTAGGGGACATCATATATTGAAGCTGGCTCTTTTTGCAAGTTGCAATAGTAAAAAAGCTATAACAAATTTTCTAAACATAATTTAATAAACCAAGCATCGTAACAATTCCTATAACACAAATTTTAATGTAAAATAAAATATGTCACTACAATTATAGCTAACCAAATAAAACTAATCCAAACAACGCCGAAATGATATAAAATAGAGGTTATTATATATTGCAATTTTTAACGGCTAAAACCATTCTCTCTAGTGCTTGCCTCAAAATAGGTTTTGGGCACCCAAAGTTGAGTCTTAAAAATTTAGGAGTGCCAAAATCATTACCATCAGATAATCCAACTCCTGCCAGTTCAAAGAATTGCTGTGGGTTATCAATCATATATTTTTTAGAAAAATTCCTTGCATCTATCCAAGCTAAATAAGTTGATTGCGGATTATAAACTTTAATACCTTCTCCTTCCAACTCTGCCAACGATTCCATTACCATGCGACGATTTTCTCTAAGATATTCTAAAAGATCATATCTCCATTTATCGCATTTAGTCAGAGCAATTTGACAGGCTATCAACCCCATTATATTAGCATCTGGATACATTCCCCTCATCGTGTCTAATATTTTATTTTTAAGCATAGAATCACTAACCACTGCAAATGCACATCCTAATCCAGCAATATTATATGTTTTGGAGGGCGACATTAGTGTAATTGTACGCGAAGCAGCTTCTGGACTAAGTGAGGCAAATGGGATATGTGCTTTTTGATTATCCAGGATTAAATCACAATGGATCTCATCCGAACAAACCAATAGATCATATTTTATAACTATTTTAAGAATTTCATTCAACTCTTGCCTTGTCCATACTCTACCAGTTGGATTATGAGGGTTGCACAATAAAAGTAGCCGCGCTTTTATAGAATGCAAAGATAGGATTTGTTGTTCAAAATTTTTTAGGTCCCACTGCCAAATACCATTTTGCTCTTTTAGATTAGTAGCTAATAAACTGCGTTTAGAATATATTGGTGCGTTTAAAAAATTTTGATAAATCGGTACCGAAGTCATCACGGCTTCATTAGAATTTACAAAGGCTCTGCATGACAAATTAATACCAGCCACCACCCCTGGTAACCAAATTATGTCATCTGGTGCAACGCTCCAATTATATTGCTTGGCAACATAATTAACTACATCATATTTTACTAGCTTATGATATTGACTATATCCAAATATACCATGATTAACTCTTAAAGATAGGGCATTCAAAATTTCCGGCGGCGATAAAAAATCCATATCAGCAACCCATAAAGGTAAAATATCTTTACCATAATATTTATCCCATTTGGTACTGCTAGACTTTGTACGATCTATAATTTGGTCAAAATTATGCATATATATATTAATTAACTAAACCAATATTTATAAGTTAAATAGATAAATAATACCGACATTGAAATCAAAGTCACAAATCTAAGAATTTTATCTCCATGTCTGATTGATATTTTGCTGCCGACATATTGACCTAAGAAATTAGCCAGCATAGCTGACAGTAAGATACTTATTGGCACTATAAATATATCAGATAAAGAAGTACTAAATGCAATACAGGCGGTAAAATTTGAAACAGCATTTAAAAATGTTGCAATAGCTAATCCATCTATCATACTCATACCAATAAACATATGTAGAGGTAGGCTAGTTAACATCAAGGTACCGGGACCAAAAATACCATTATAAAAACCAGAAAACAAACTGATGCTGTTTTTTGTTAATTGAGAATATTTTCTCGATACCAGAAATGATTTATTCTTGAAATAATTTTTAGTAAAATCCAAAAAAATAAAGAACAGGATCAAAAATGGAAATATTCTTCCTAGTTGTTTTTCTGGAATCAGAACTGCAAATAAGGCTCCAATTATTGCACCAATAATTGAGCAAATTATTAGGCTAAAAGATAGGCTCAGGATCATTTTTTTATCCTTAAAAAAGTTTATCAATCCCCCTAAAGAACCAAAAATTGCCGTAGCTTTATTCACGGCAGTTGCTGATACTGGTGAAAATCCTAACATCATCAATACTGACATAAAGACAACGCCACCACTTCCTCCAAGTCCATTTAAAATTCCAGCAATAAAAGCAATAATTGGCACCGCCAGATGCAAGGTCATTAACATAATAATCTAAATTTTGGAATCGAGTTAATTATTCTTGTCTAAATTTTTAAAGGATTTTTTACATACATATTTAAGCCTACAGTAACTTGAATCTCATCCATAAGTTCACGTGAGAAGCATCCATTTTTATAGGTGCCATCTAATCTTTTTTTAGTTAATTTTTCAATTTCATCATAATAAAAATCTATTTTATAGGAAACGGAATTACTTGTGATATTAGTTTGACGAATTAATGTGCCAACAACTGGTTCAAAAATATTAACACAACCCACCAAATCGCCAACAATTTCATAATGAAAATTTTCATCACTTTCAAATACCGATTCTTTTTGTGTTGGTATAATAGCAAATAACTGTCTTCCAGCACGACACCAACCCACATGACTAGGTAGTTCAAGTGCCTCAATTCCCATAGTGCCAACGTCTTCACTAACTCCAAACTGAAATTTTAAATCTAAGTTTGTATGTATCCATTTTATGTCTTTATATAATTGCTTCACCTTATTTTCACTGAGTACCAGATGAGGATGGCGGTTACCATGATCAAAAAATTTATTTAATCTAAGCACAGATATCCCAATTTTGTTAAAGTAGTGTGAATAGCGCTTTAACATCTCTAAGCTATTATTATGCGTTCCTATTGTGACCCCAGCTCCAACTCTGAATCCTTCAAAATCTTTACTTTGGTTTAATCTATTATATTCTTGGATATTGTTAAGAACTTTTTCAAAATCACTTGCTAAAAGAACACCCTTGATAGGGTAATTGTTGGCATCAATAATATCAAGATTCTCATCAAGAATGCCATGATAAGTTATTGTGATGGTGCCGTAATTATGCTCCCTCGCAATATCTAATAATTCCTTATAATTTGAATTTAGCAAAGGCCTCCCACTAGTCCAAGCCTCGCCCTTAGACATTGTTTTGGTCTCTTGTTTATCATCAGCAAAATATGTTCTGGCATTTGCAGTGCTGTATAGCTTCATTAATTCACCATCGTAAGCAAAACTATCGGTATAGCGTGGAAATACTTTAAAGCCTTCTGCTGTCAAAGCCCGATATATTTTTATGCCTTCTGATGGCTCAAAGCGCTTTTTAAAAACCTTCTTATAATTGACGAACCAGCAATGATGGCAAGCCTGACCACATGTATTACGACCAATATATGTATCAAGATCAAGGTAAATATGTATATCTGATGGCTTTATGTTCTTAAATGGCTCGCTAAAAGGTATGTCGCCATGAAAATCATATGAAATTGGTAGGTTATTATTCATAAAATTTGTATCTTAAAAAAGGTTTAGTTATATCTTTTCTTTTCTTAAAGAAAGAAAAGATATAACTAGGGATAAGAAGGATTTAATTGTCAAGATACTTTTTAGTTTTATTAGAAGAAAGTTTAACTTGTAGTAATTAAAGATGTTTTAATTTTGCCTCAAAGTTAATGCGATCTCTAAGCCTGTCTTGATTTAAAATTATAACCGCTATAAAAACCAATCAACTCTCCACTTTTCTGAATACAGTTTAGCAAGCGACAATAGATACTTAATTCTTAATTAAACCTTGCTGATCTTGGTGAATAAATTAGTAAATAAAGGTGATTCTGCCAAATCAAACAATATTGCCAGTTTTATAGTCCTTATTATTATAAAGTAAGAAATTTTGCTAATAAAACCGCTATCAAATGAAACTACAAACCAAGAAACCAAAAACTAGCATTTCCCCTAGTAAAAGATTCCAAGAAATCGCCAAAATCCTGATTAACGGTATTTGTCGCCTTGAATCCAAAGAAAAGTCCTAAAATCCACATTTTCCACTTGATAATAATTATTTTCCAAGCACTCATGGCACTGATATTAACAATCTAAAACAGGATAATAAATCATGAGCAAAAGCATCATCCGTCAAATCATCGAGCTGGAACATAAATCTACCTCCGATATAAGGCAGCTTTATAATCAAATCATGCCAAATAAATGCGCCGCCAATGCTAATAAAGAATATTTGCGGCCCAGAATTGCCTATCGTTTACAAGAGCTATCTTTCGGCAGCCTAAGCGAAGAAAGTAAAAACAAGCTACTAAAAATTGCCGACGGCATTTCTATTGATTCGCTAAAGCGCCATAGCGATCTAATGACTGGCACTAAAATCTGCCGGCAGTGGAACGGAGCTATATATGAGGTAGAAGTCCTAAAAGACTGCTTCGAATATTGTGGCCAAAAATTCAAAAGCCTATCCTCAATTGCCAGAAAAATCACTGGTACCAGATGGAACGGCCCTAAATTCTTTAAGTTAAAATCATGACCGATAATCTAGACAATAAACCAAAAATCCGCTGCGCCATCTACACCAGAAAATCTAGCGAAGAAGGATTAGAACAAGAATTCAACTCTCTTGACGCGCAAAGAATCTCTGCGGAAAATTTCATTGCTTCCCAAATAGGCAAGGGATGGACTTTAATCCCTGATCATTATGATGATGGTGGATTTTCTGGAGGAACTATAGACCGACCAGCACTTGATAGGCTATTACGTGACATAAAAGAAGATAAAATCGATTGCGTAATCGTCTACAAGATAGACCGTCTAACCAGATCCCTTTTTGACTTCCAAAAAATCGTTGAGATCTTTGATCAAAATAAAGTCAGCTTTGTATCAGTTACCCAAAGTTTTAACACTTATGATTCCATGGGCAGATTAATGCTAAACGTCCTCTTAAGCTTTGCGCAATATGAAAGAGAATTAACTGGTGAAAGAATCAGAGATAAAATCGATGCTTCCAAAAAGAAAGGAATGTGGATGGGCGGAACTATTCCACTAGGTTATGATGCCAATAAAGGAAAACTAACAGTTAACACTGAAGAAGCCAAGATCATCCAAATCCTATTCCAAAACTTCATTGAAACTGAATCAGCAACTGAAACTGCCAGACAATTAAACAAACTTGGATTTACCACCAAAAGCTGGATATCAAAAACCAACCGCCTACAAAAAGGTAAAAAATTCAATAAACAAAATGTTAGAAGGATTTTAGAAAACCAAATTTACATTGGCATCATAGAGCATAAAAGCCAAACCTATAATGGCCTACATGAAGCATTAATTGAAAAAGATATTTGGCAAAAGGCCAATGCTATTTTAAACTGCAACCAAAACAATCAAATCATCACCCCCAAATCAAGAGTAACTATCGCACCACTCCTAAAAGGCATTATGAATTGCGGAATCTGCGGCAGTAAAATGATCCCAACATATACCAAGAAACAAGGTAAAAGATACCGCTATTATATCTGCCGTTCTAAATCAGTAGGCAATAATGATAATTGCAAAGTAGGCAGAATATCTGCAACCGAAGCAGAAAATTTAGTTACCAACCAGATTCTAAGCCTACTAAAAAAACCAGAATTCATAATTCACACTATCGCCAATTCAACCAACCAACTCCCAGAAAGTACCATTATCAACTCATTCAAACAAATTGAAAAAATCTGGGATGAATTATTTCCAATTGAACAGGCAAGAATTATCAGCCTCTTAGTTAAGGATATCACAGTTAAATCAGATGGTTTAAATATCAGAATTTTTAAAGAAGGCCTAAGCTCATTATCAACCGAACTAACCAGCTAAAATGACAGAAAAAAATATTGCAACAACCAATGAAGAAACTATTGATCTATTTGTACCAATAGCAATTAAAAGAAGAGGTGGAACAGCGATGATTATTATGCCAAAAAATACCAATAAAAACACCAACACAGATGATAAGATAAAACACTTCGATAATAAACTGATCAAATCAGTTGCCAAAGCTTACAAATGGAAAGTCATGCTTGACGCAACATTACCAGACAAAAAAGCCTCATCTAAAATAAACCCCTTATCCCTAGCCGAAATTTCCAGAATAGAAAAACTCAGCCCAGCTTATGTAAGTAAAATCTTTGACCTAAATTTTTTATCACCAAAGATTATTGAGATGATATTAGCTGGAACCCAGCCAAGGAGCCTAAAACTGCAAGATATAATTACCAATGAAATTCCTGATCTTTGGCAGGAACAGGAGGATAAATTAGGATTTTAGAGTGTTGTAATTGGTTTTAAATTGTCTCATAAATTGGTAACTTTTTAGATAAATTTGAACAATTAGTAAATTTATTGACTCTATTTTTAAAGTCTTAAATATTTCTTTACCAGGTTGATATAGAAGCTCTAATTTTTTTGTAACAGAGAGCTGTTTAAGATACAACCTCTCTAGAATCGTTTTTTAATTAATATAATTGTCAGATAAATATGAGAAGTGAAGATTATTGGGTAGCGACACCTGAAAATGTAGCAGAATTGATTAAATCATCGCAGATTAATCCAGCGATGCAGATTGATCCAGGGATTAGGATTATGAGATTAAGGAGGATGGGGAATGAATATCTTGAAAAAAATAATTTCCAAGCGGCATCCAAAAGATTTAAAGAGGCATTAGAAATAGCAGAAAAACAACCACCAATAAGTTATGGCTATTATTATGATATCGCGGATTTGTGTAATGGTTTAGGGATGACTTTGGGCTATCAAGGGGACAGAGCAAGTGAATTTATGTATCTTACGCGAGCAATAAAAATTAGAGAAGAACACTATCCAGATAGCCTTGAACTTGGCATTTGCTATGGTAATCTGGCAACCTATTACCGCGACACTGGCAATCTAGAATTAGCGCTTGAATTTTATCAAAAATATCTAAAAATTAAACAAGAAAAACTACCCCTTGAAGATCATAAAGAGTTAGTTTATGGATTTTATCACACTGCTAGAGTTGCCAGAGACCTAAAAAAATATGATCTATCTCTGTCATACATAAATAAATCCATAGAAAAAGATCCGAGCTACAAATATAGTTACCACCTAAAAGGTCTAATATTACAAGAACAATCTCTATCTCTACAAGGCCAAGCAAAAAAAGATGCGTTAGAACAATCTCTGGCCTCATGCAAAAAAGCTGTAGAATTAGATCCTGAATATGGTGATGCCAAAATCGACCAATTAAAAACAGAAGCCCTCTTATTAGAATTAGAAAAAGATAAATTAAAAAGAGCTTCAAAGGTCCAAGCTTTAAGATTAGAGGTATCTGCCGCTCAAACACAAAAAAAACCCGAGGATTATGATCAAAAGAAAAAGCTAGAACTGCAAAAAGCTTCCAAAGATGGCATGAGGGCAGAAATACCAGAAACCGAATTCGAAATAGGCAGTCCAAGATACAAAGCAGAATTAGACAAGGTACTAGAAAGAGTATCTAATCTAGAAAGAAGAGTCGATAAAGTAGAATCTGATGTAGCTGAAATTAAGGATAGAGTGCATATCCTTGAAGATAGGGTATATAGTCTTATGGATGTTCTAGCAATAATTGAAAAATCACAATTAGATCTCGGTGAAAAAATCGAAGCAGAAGAAAAAAAATCATCCCATAAACCAACATCAAGCACAACCCCACCATCAGATCATGATCAATTGTTAATTGATCTTAAAGCACAAAAAGATGATTTAGAAACAAGAAAACAACAGATAAAAGAATTCAACAAAAATGACGATCTAAGACATTATTTCTTTACCTTATTAACAGAATTGGAAGCTGCCTATATTGCAGCTAGAGCAATACAATCTAACAAAATAGATATTGCAAGCCGCGGTAAATTTTCTACCCCAGCTAAATATGTCGCAAATGTTGTTGCTTTAGCGCCAATATTTGGTCATGCAGCTGCTGGAACAGTAACTGGAATTGCCAGGGTTGCTGATATTTATGAAGATGTCAAAGATATAAGGGGCCTGTTGAATTCCAACAATAATTCAAATTTTTTCCCCAAAATTCTAA
>CAZUPN010000064.1:0-8785 GCA_964622015.1 uncultured Rhizobiaceae bacterium
ATTTTTGCTATTTCTTCTCGTGATTGTTGATAATCTAGTGGGGGTGCCGCCTGATCATTTTCAGTAACATTATTTTTAGATTTTTTGATTTTTGCAGCCAGGTCAGCAAAATTACTATTAGTTTTTTCCTTAACGAATTTTTTTATTTCATCGCGTCTTCGATCTTCGGCAATTTTGCCAAATTGTTGTTTAAGCTTGAATAAGATGAAGGTAGCAATGGCGGCGAAAATGAAAATCATAATTTTAATATCTTTGTTTCTAATGTTTTTAAATGGGGCAAGCGACGGGGATTGAACCCGCTACCCTCAGAACCACAACCTGATGCTCTACCAAATGAGCTACGCCTGCCATGCTAATTTAAAACACAAATGTTAGAGAAACCGACCTAACTTCTAACTACATGTCTTGCCAAAAAACATTGCCAAAATACACAAGTTAGAAAGATTGCAGATCTAGCCCCCATATATTAAGGCTAAAAAGTAGTTAAAGTCAAGATGGATTTTGGTCTAGTTTTTGTGAATCATTGTAATGTTATTTGCAGTTACCCAATAGAGCAGAAGATAATCTAGGCCGACTCGCAGCCAATTTAGGAATAGTCTTTTTACTTTCTATTTGTTTAATTTCTCTAGTTAATGACTTTATTTGGGCATTGGTTGATTTTATTTCTTCAATAAAGCCTAATTTTACAAAAAATTAGCAGATTAAATGTATTTTTCTATTTCTTTAATTTGGTTGTTGATAGCGACCTCTTCCGTCTCGATTGCTTTTAGAGAGCTGGCGACTTCGTCAAGCATTGCTTTAATTGCTGCTTTTTTATCTTTATTAGATTCTTTTCTGTAAGCCTCTTCAAGATTATATTTTTCCATTTCTTTAATCTTTTTATCGATAATGGTCATTTTAAGTTTGCATTTACATTGTGACTCTTGAGCGTCAAAAGCAGCTTTGGCAACTGCTGTTGCTTGACTATTTATATTATCTGGCACCCCAAGTAAGACATTAGATTGTTTTAAGCCGATGTTCATTTCCTTTAATAGCATGTCAGAAATTGATGCTCCAAATTCAACCTTAAGTTCAGTTGCTACCAAAACTTGGTTGTCGATAGTAAGTTTTTGTAATTCCTCACTATATTTTTCTATGGTTATATTGTTAGCTTCTAACTTTTCATTTAATTTGCCTAATTCAGAGTTTATTTTTACCTCAAGCTGATCTAGTGATGTATTGAACTGCCCTAATTGTTGCGAAATTGCATTGAGGGTATCTAAACTTTTTGGCTCTGAAACATCAAAAGTTTGGGTTGGTATAGTTTCTAATAACTTATTTGTTGGTGTGATGGGTTGTTCTTCGGCGATTAGCGGAGTTTTGGGTAGTTCTGGAGTTGTTAATTCTAGAGTTTCTGATCCTGGAGTCCTTGATTCTGAGGCTTTGGCTGACAGCTCTCCTAATCCTAAATTTGTTGGCGTGGCGCGCTGTTCTCCAGTAAATGGTGGAGTTATTGGTTCCGGGGTCTTTGGTTTTGGAGTTTTTGGATCCTGAGTTTTCAACTCTGGAGTTTCTAGCGCCGGAGTTTTTGGTGTTTTATCTTTGGACTCGGTATCATGTGGCGGTTTTATTGGTGGGGTTTTGGTAGCCAGGCTATCATTAGCGGTTAATTCTGTTTTTAAATGTTCTAGCTTGGCTTTATTTTCCAAAGCTTCCAACATATCGCCTTTTTTGCCGCTTTTACGGGCTTTGAAGGTGCTCATGGCATATTCAGATCTGGCGCTTTTAATTATATCATTTTTGATTTTCTTGGCATCCTTTTCCAATTTCTCCCTTTCTCTGTTTTGCTTTTCGTCGCCGTCTTGAGGGTTACGGATTGCAGTTTTGATCTTATCAGCGGTCTTCCCGGCTTCTTCTTGTTTTTGTGCCGCTGATTTTAAATATGGTTTAGCTTCTGCAATTTGTCTCTTAGTTTCAGCGCTAATTTTGCCTTCGATTTCTTGTTTCAGTGGTTGATAGTAACTATCTTTTTTAGCTAGTAGCTCTTCATCCAACTCGTCTAATTTTTGAGCTTTTTTAGCCTCTAAGCGTTTTTTAGCGAAATCATTAGGGGCGTCTTGAATTTCTTGATCATATCTATTTTTAATTCGGGCTTGTGATTCAGCGCGTTCTTGCTCATAACCACCAGCTAGAGCGTAGCTTAAGGCTTGAATTTTCGCTGCTTTTTTAGCTTCTTGTTCAAAATCTTTATTTCTAAAATAAGCGCTATCTTTATCGATATTATTTATTCTCCCAGTATAAGTAGTTGATCTGAAAGGATTTAAGCCTTTAGTAGAATCAATACCAAGTTTTGTCAAAACATCACTTTTTCTTTGATCGGCATATTGAGATTTGCGAATAAAGCTTCTTGCTGCCGATTTTGGATTACTGATGACATCGTCTTTAATTGCGTCGATTCCAGACCCTAAAGCATTGCTGGATTTTTTAATAAATTTACCTATCGGATTAATTAGTTTGATCATTTTATTTTCTACCACCGCTAGCGGGTGAGCAATTTGTCTTTCTGCGGTCCAATCGCCTTTACCATCAGCTAAATCGTCAGTATTTGCCGCAAATGGCTTATATTCATTAGCTGCCTGTTTTTTGGCTTGATCAAGTTCATGATTTTTTAAATGTTGCAGATATTTATTTTGCAGTGCCCTATTATTGGCAAATTTTTTGGCAGCTTGAGAGGTGGTTAATTCGCCTTCTTTAGCCATGAATCCGCTTAGATCTTTTAAATGATCTTTAATTGCTGCTCTGCCACCTGATAGATTAGCATCAGCCCATTGATTAGCCAGATCTTTGATCTGATCAGTCATATTTTGGCCAAGTGGTATATTGTCGGGATCACCTTGTTTTAATTGTTTAGCAAATTCTTTAATTTTTGCTCTAAGCGGGTTGGCGACTAATTTTTTATCAAGCATTTTTAGGGCTGATTCAGTGCTAATACCGGCTAAAGCTCCGGCTTTTGAATTATCAGTTTGTATTGCTTGTAGAGTTGCAGCCCTGATTGCTCGTTCGCGATTAGCGCCGGTTAATCCTCTTTCATTGGCGCTTTTAACAGCATTTGCATAGGCCTTATTATTGATTAAATTTCTAGCCATTGCCCTGGGGCCAGAAATTGGGATTTTGTTGCTGATTTTTGCAGCCATATTACTGACACCAGTTACTCTAGCGGCAGTATCGCCAGCTTTGGCAGCTGTTGCTAATAGTGCAGGCACCCCTTTAGCTGCTGCCTTTTTGGCTGCAGAAAATAAATTACCCATTAATTCTCCGGCCAAAGCAGTTGAGGAACCGATTCCTCCGCCTTTGGCAACCTGATCTTCAAAAGATGCGCCATTGCCGCTAGTGCCGGACCCACCACCGCCAATATCAATTAAGCTTTGCGAGACTTTGGGCATTTGATCGATAATTACTTTGAGGATAAAAATTAATCCCCCGATATTAATAATAGCAATCATCCATTGCACAAAGGTTCGACCAGCACTGTCAGTTTTTAGAACTATCATTTGCCATGGGCTGGCATTTTCATTGAATCCGATGTTAGTTGAAAATAAAGGTGTGTAGCAGGCTTTAAGGAAAAGTAAACTGGTAAAATTGCGGTCAATTATATATAAAAAACTATATAAAATTAAAAATAAAAACACGATTTCAAGTGATCTTGCGCCCAAAAAAGCCAGCCATTTTTTAAACATGTCATTAGTATGGGCAAATAATGTAAAGCAGATGAAAATCGGGCCCATAGCAAGAACCAGTGCTAATTTTAACATTGCCAGCAGATAAATAGTGGCAGCATATAACATCACCCCGATAAATCCAGCAACTAAACAATAAAATAAGATAATATATATGAAGCCAAATACACTGCCAAATGCTAAGCCCCAAACTTTTTTAGTGGTACCGCCGGCAATAAGTTTTTTGATAATTAAATCAGCATAAGAAAAGCGTAGAGAGTTGCCATAGCTGCCGTCTCTGCCCATTTGAGCAATCTTGATTTGCATTGAGGTCTCTTGGCCAAGTGAGCGATCAGACATGCTCATAAACATCGAGATTACTGAATCCATGCCATCTTTAAAAAACTTCACCACTAGCTCATTATAAAAATACCAACCAGCTGGGGTGGTAAAAAATAATACTAGCGCTATTTTCATGATGCGGCTGGTTAATTCTTTGCGATCAATTTCTACTACCCCAATTAATACCCCAACTCCAAAAAACATGATATAAAGCGAAAGACTGAATTGTAAAATAGCGATGAAATAAGTATCTTGAGTGATAGATTTAAAAAAGAATTCGATTAATCCGCCCTGTCTGACATTATTACTATCTAATGTTCCCAAAACATTATCTTCAACTATCTTGACTAAATATTCAATCAAACCATCATCAGCGCTGCCATTACTAACCCCGCCCAAAAAAGTTAGAGTATAAGAGCCGGTATTATCAGAGTAATAATTATCATAAATCATTACTTTTATTGCTTCATTGGGCTGATGGTAAGAAACTGCGGGATCGCCAGGTGCCGCTACCGTATAGGAGCCGTCATTATTGTGATTATCGTTTTTAACAATAGCGTCTGATAGATCATAATTTGCACTTCTAAAAACATATTGTAGGGCATTATTGCCATTTTTATCGATACATTTACCATCGTCATTACGGCCAATATCGCAAAGTTCTTCCTCGCTAAATAAGTGATATAATCTGCTTGGCTGGGCAACGCCACTGCTACCAAATAAACCAAGATAAAGCCCCATGCCGCGATCATATTTGCAAATAGATTGCTTGTCTGGCACTAAGACGACTTCATCTTTTTCTTCGAAATTGAGTGGAATATGATATACGCCATAATCAGTTGCTTTGCCGTTTAAGGTAGTGCAGCTACATTGTTTGGGATCATTTTGATTGCTCTGTGTATTGCAATTGACGTCTAGAGTATCGCCGTTAATGCCAATTTCTGGCATCGGTGTCTCTCTTTTGCTAACCGGATCAAAACCATTATTGTCGTAGCAGATGCAATTATCGATATTGGATGGATTAACCGCTGAATCTTTCTTGGCACAAAAATCACATCTTTGTAATTTTGTAAGATCTCCGCCCCAAGGGCCCCAATTACCAGAAATTTTAATTAAAAGAGGAGTGCCGTTAGTTTTAAGCCCAGTATCATGCCAATTTGCTCTTTGGCCACCATTGGTGCTATTATATGAGCCGGTAATACCATCGGCAGTAGGATTTGCTTCTACAATTACCGTTTCTTCGTCAAACTCTTCAGGAGCAATGCAACCCTTTTCGCTGCAAGATGCAAGCAATGTGATCAAGAAAATAAAACTAAGAATTTTAGTTATTTTCTTCATCAAATGCATGCCAATTTTTAAGAAAATTTAGATAGATTCTAAGTTAATCAAAATGAAAAAGATGGTACCTGCGGCCGGACTTGAACCGGCAAGGGCGTTTAAAGTCCCCACGGATTTTAAGTCCGTTATGTCTACCAATTCCATCACGCAGGCCTAAACTTGGTAAATTAGAAAGAAAAAACCTAATTGAGCCTAAATCAAATTGCAAGAAAAATTTTCCAAAAGGCACCAAAAAAGGCACCGGGTGCTTTTCTAAGAATCCTTCCAGCCAACTCTTCTTAAAAAGTCATTATAACTATCATCGAAGAAGAAGCTTTTATTATCATCGAAAATAATTAATTTATTGGCGATTTCTTTTAAAAAATATTCATCGTGAGTAACCATAATTACACTGCCGCTGAAGTTTTTAATGGCATCCATTAGCGACTCGCAGCTTTCCATATCTAGGTGATTGGTAGGCTCATCGAGGAATAAAGTATTTACCGGTTTTAATAGAATTTTACCAAGGGTTACGCGGCTTTTTTCGCCGCCGGATAATACTGAAATTTTTTTATTGGCTAAATCACCACCAAACATCATATTGCCGCAAACTTGCCTAACTCTGGTTTGACTGATTGATTCATCAACTTGTTGTAATTCCTCATAAATATTTAAATTAGGATTAAGGCGATCGATATTCATTTGTCCAAAATAGCCAATTTCAACTTTATTATGAGTTTTGATTTTGCCAGAATTTGGCTCTAAATTGCGGTGTAAAAGTTTTAATAAAGTCGATTTGCCTTTACCATTTTTACCAATTACACAGACCTTATCGCCAGCTTCAATTTTAAAAGAAAGTCGTTTGATTAAAGGTAGATTTTGATGATAGCCGAAATTTAGATCTTGAACCTCAATGACATTTTCTTTACTGATAAATTCCCGGTAATTAAATTCAAAATCCAGATTGGCGATATTGTCTAATTTTTCTTTAAAATCCTGTTTTTCAAGCATTTTAATTCTTGATTGTACTCTGCTTGCAAGGCTGGCTTTGGATTTAAAGCGATCGATCCATTCTTGTTGTTGTTTTCTTTGTTTTTCTTCATTGATGCGGGTTTTTTCATACATTTCTTCTTCGGCGGCAATTTTTTCTCGCACTCCTTTAGTGTTGCCAGGAGTTTTTTTGAATTGACCGCGATGTATAATTAAAGTATGGCTAATAATATCATCCATAAATCCACGATCATGAGTGATCAATATTAATTCCTGCTGCCAATCTTGTAAAAATGATTTGAGCCATCTAATTGAATGAATATCAAGATAGTTGGTGGGCTCATCAAGCAATAGCATCGAAGGTTCAGCCAGTAGTAATTTGGCTAAATTAAGTTTAACCATATAGCCGCCTGAAAATTCGGCGGGGTTTTTTAACATATCATCAGTGCTAAATCCAAGTCCGATTAAAATATTTTCACCTTTCCAGCTTTCATGCTGTCTTTCTTCGTCAAGCACGCTGCAAATTTCGCCAATAACAGTGTCTGAGCTAAATTTAATATGCTGCTCCAAATAGCCAATATTATAGCCCTTAGGCATTTCAATCTTACCACTATCAGGCTCTAATTTATTTAAAATTAATTTTAAAAAAGTAGTTTTGCCGCTACCATTTTTACCAATTAATCCAATTTTATCGCTGCTATTGATAATCAAATTAACATCGCTAAATATCTCTTTGCCGCTAAAAGAAATCGACAAATCTTTTACTTTAATCATTTTTAAGGATTATTTTAATTTTCCCGTTTCTCCCTCTCCTCTTGTAGGAAAGGGCCTTAGGTGAGGGGTAATTCAGTTTACTGGAAATGAAAATTCGCTATTATTTCTTGTTTTTCTCATCAAACCTTTTATAAAATAATAATTCGATTAAAAATAAAAATCATCAACAAAATACTATTAAATGTCTGATCAAATCTTAAAAAATTTAGAAATTCTATTGCAGCTTCCGGATTTGGCCTCAAAGAGATCAATTTATGAACAATATGATCGCCAAGTTATGAATGATACCATTGAAACTGGCGGCGATGCTGCTTTAATTAGGGTGCATGGCACCAATAAAGCGCTTGCAGTTACCACTGATTGTACCCCAAGATATGTTGCTGCCGATCCATTTGAGGGCACTAAACAAGCGGTTGCTGAAACTTATCGAAATATTTCTGCAACTGGCGCCACCCCTCTTGCAATCACTAATTGTCTAAATTTTGGCAATCCTCAAAAGCCTGAAATTATGGGTCAAATTGTACGAGCAATTAAAGCAATCAGAGAAAGTTCAATTATTTTAGATTATCCGGTAGTTTCGGGCAATGTCTCTTTATATAATGAAACTGATGGAGTCGCAATCAAGCCAACTCCAGCAATTGGAGGCGTTGGTTTGCTCAAAGATTTAAATAAAAGATGCAACATAAAATTAAAAAATATCACTGATCAAATTTATGTTATTGGCGCAAGCAAAGGCGATATTGGCTGCAGCCTCTATGAAAGAGAAATCTTAAAAATAAAAGACCAAAGCCTGCCACCTAAAGTTGATTTAGAGCAAGAAAAAAAGCATGGCGAATTGATCAGAAAATTAATTGCCAAAAGCATCATTAACGCCTGCCACGACATCTCTGATGGCGGAATTCTGGTAGCATTATTTGAAATGTGCAATACTAATCTTGCCTTTGAACTCGACCTTAAATCCTTAAAAGATTTTGAGCAAAATAATAATATCGATGATAATCATTTATTATTTGGCGAAGATCAGGGTCGTTATTTGGTAGCGGTTACAAATGAAGAAAGCGCAGCATTAGAAAAAATTGCCAAAGAAAATCAAATCGATATTTTTAAAATTGCTACTGTGATTACTGATAAAATCAGAGTTAATCAGCAAGAAGTAGAAGTTTCAAAATTACAAGAGCTGAATAATAATTTTTTAAAAAAGAAATTATTTTCTAATTAGTTTTTATCAAATATTTGCCGATTCGATCTAGATCAAAGTAAATACTCTTAAAAAAAATGACATTATTATATGCGGGGCAAAAAATGAAGATGCGAAGCAAATTTATGATGTACATATTGCCTCTATAAGATATTTCTGCTCACAATATTATCCCGCAAATTCAATATCTGACCGGATTGCATCAAGAACCATAGAATCATATCAAAAATTACCCAAAGACATTATATTGATGGCTGCCAAATCAAAAAAATCATTGGTTTTGGATTATTAAACTTAAGCCAAAAAACCATTAATGGCCTTTTTATTTCGCCTACAAAAGCTAAAAAAGCAATTGGCAGAATGCTCCTGCTTAATCTTGAAAAAATAGCCCCAAGATCAAGGAGTTTTTGAACTTATACCAAACTAAAAATCTATTGATACTAAAATAAAACAATCCATAATACCACTC
>CAZUPN010000065.1:0-6919 GCA_964622015.1 uncultured Rhizobiaceae bacterium
GAACTGGGTTTTTTGAGGTTAAAATTTTAGAGATTTAGATTTGCAACGGGCTCCTTATCTCTTACTGAAATCGCCAGAATAGAAAAGCTCAGACTCGCTTATGTAAGTAAAATCTTTGACCTAAATTTTTTATCACCAAAGATTATTGAGAGAATACTAACTGGAACCCAGCCCAGAAGTCTAAAACTACAGGATATCATTACCAATGAAATTCCTGATCTTTGGCAGGAGCGGCATGAGAAATGGAGATTTTAGAGGGATTGATTGTTTAAAAAAATTACAGTTTAGGGTGCTAATAATAGCGGGATAATATTTATTTCGTTATTTTTGGTTTTAATATTTGCTTATAATTTTTATCAGTATTTTAATAGTGTTATGTTTGATAATTATCTAAAACTGCTTTAGACTTAAATCTGTCAAATAGAGTCTCTCTTTTGTTATTGCAGAGCTGCAGCCGCAATGACAAAACAGAAATTTATCATTTTAAAAGGGATTAATTGTTTAAAGGTGGTACCCCGTTCAAAGTTGTCTGACTTCGCGGGGAATTGAATCAAGTTTATGAACATTTGTAGGAATGGCTGCAGAAAGTAAGGATTAAATATAAATATTAAGTAGAGCGGAGAATAGTGGATCAACAAAAAATTTGAATATGCAGCGAAAACCAAGCATCGCTTCTTACCTCCCATTGAGCGCGGTTTGCGTTGGTGTATGTATGGTAATTATTGATGTTACAATTGTAAATGTTACGATGCCAGTTCTTGCGGCCCAGTTAAAGGGTGGAGTATCAAGATTGCAATGGGTAGTTGATGGTTACACACTAACCTTTGCTTGTTTTTTATTGTCAGCTGGTAGTTTTACTGATCGTTTCGGACCTAAAAATATTTTTATCTTTGGTCTTTCACTATTTTTAATAAGTTCAATTTTTTGCAGCTTGGCTCCTAATTTTTTATTTTTAAATATTTCGCGGCTATTTCAAGGTTTATCTGCATCTTTGATTACACCATCATCTTTGGCATTAATAAATACGGTCTATACCAATCATCAAAATCGCTCAAAAGCGATAGCAATTTGGGCGGCTACAGGAGGAATAGCCGGGGCTATTGGCCCAGTGCTTGGTGCGGTTTTAACCACTTATTTTGGCTGGAGGAGCGCCTTTTTGATCAATATTCCAATTGCATTGATTGGCATTTTTTTGACCAAGCGTTATATCAAAGACTCTATCTCATATAATAAAGAAGGGCATTTTGACATTTTTGGACAGATAGTTTCAATTTTGATGGTTACATCTTTAGCTTTTATATTAATTGAGGTTGGCAAAAAGAGTTGGTCACCACCATTGGTTTTAGTTGGTTTGGCTATTTTTGTTATCACCTTAGGAACTTTTTTAGTTATTGAAAGTAGAAGCAATTATCCAATGCTTCCAACACAATTATTTAAGTCAAAAAGCTTTACCACTATGATCATAATAGGTATGGTGATAAATATTGGTTTTTATGGTGAATTATTTATTTTACCGATTTATTTTGAAGTTATTAAAGGTTATTCAATATTAAAAACTGGTTTGGCAATTTTGCCAATTGTTATTTTTGGTGGTTTATTTTCATATTTTGGTGGAAAAATAGCTGCTAAATTCTATCCAAAAACTGTAATAATACTTGGTTTAAGTATTGGAACATTAGGATTCTTAGCAATGCTTTTAATTACAATCATGAATTTTGATTCCTATTTTTTACTGATTTTGCCTTTATTATGCATTGGTTTTGGCATGACTTTTACCATGCCAGGTGTAACTATTGCGGTGATTGGGTTAGTATCCAGTAATAAGTCAGGAGTTGCTGCTGGTACCTTTAATGCTAGCCGTCAAATAGGCAGCTTAATTGGGGTAGCAATTTTTGGTAGTGCTATTAATGCGACAAGTAGTTTTAATAATGGCAATATTGTAGCCTTAGCTATTGGTGCCATTATATTCTTATTTGGCTGGTTGCTGGCTTTAGACTTATAATAAATACCATTTTATTCTTGATATATGTGTGTAGATTTAATATTTTTGTCATATTTATGGATTTTTGGTGTTATATGCGCCTGATTAAAGCATATATTTTTGATTTAGACGGGACATTGTACCCTCGAACAAATCCAGTATATTCAGAAATGAGTAACAAAATTAAAAAATGGTTCAAAAGTCAGTTAGGGTTTGAGGATAATGAAGAAAAACAGTTTGATTTATTGAAACTAAATTATGAACATCCGTTACAAGCGGTAATAAAATTAGATTTAAGTGCAGATGACTTCAATCAACAAATATATGGCAAGTTACAAAAAAATGATCATTTATTTATAGATCATGCTTTAATTAAAATTATTAGTAATTTGTCGGGGCTTAAATTTGTTGTCAGCGTATCGACAAAACAACATACGCTAGAATCCCTAAATTTATTAGGATTAACTAATCTCTTTGATGGAATTTATAATCCAAACCCAGACTGGAATGGAAATAAAAAGATTGAAATATATGAAAGTATAAGAATGAAATATGGCCTTCATGCTTTTGCAGTTTGTGTAATAGGTGATACTTTTGAGCTTGATTTGAAGGATGCTCTGGATGTTGGATACAAATGTTGCTTAATTAGCGAATTTAAATATAAAGGGGTAACTAATATCCAATCAGTTTCCAGACTAACCAATAGTTTGTTTAATACCACTAAATAACTTATATTAATCTACATTTATGATAAATAATATACACAGCCAAGATAAATCTTTAATTACTGTGAATTCGAACGTGCTACGTAGAACAACGAATATGATTACTGGTATTCGCCCGACTGGCGATTTAACAATCGCGAATTACCTTGGAGCTATTAAGCCTTTGCTTGAAAAGGCTAGTCAAGGCACCGCAGTATTTGTTGCCGATCTACATGCTCTTACTGATAATGAGCCGAGCATAATTGCGAGGTACCGATTTGAAATAGTCAAGGATTATTTGGCACTTGGTGTTGATCCTTCAAGCTTCTATATATACCTGCAATCTTCTATTGGATCAGAAACAACTAAGTGCGCCAATTATTTAGCTCGTCTAATCACAGTTGCTGAGCTGTTGCGCATACCAACATTGAAAGATAAATTGCGGGGCAATTTGGCACCAGAAACAGCTAACGCCGCTTTGTTGGGATATCCTGTACTTATGGCTGCTGATATATTCTTGCAAGATTGTAACACAGTTCCAGTCGGAGAAGACCAGGTAGCGCATCTCGAAATAGCGCGGGAACTAGCACGAAGATTTAACAAGCGCTATGGTAACGTTATCCATGAGCCACGACCTCTGGAACTAAAGACATTAAGACTTCTATCTCTTAAGGGAGATGGTAAGATGAGCAAGAGTAATCCTGCGGGAGCTATTTTTCTTACCGATACTACTGACGTAATCCGTAAAAAAATTAAGGCAGCAGAAACGGCTAGCCCTGGTGAGATGACAATAAAAGTCGAGAATTTAGATCTGATGGCACAACTTCTAACTATTCATAACCGCAAGGCACAAGAAGAGTTCCAAAATCTTCTTCGCCTTCACCAAGCTGGAGAAAAGGTAATGGGCACCTTCAAATCCAAGCTTGCCGAAATTACTGTCGCTTTCGTAAGTAGCTTCCAAAGTCGTCGCCAAGCCATGACTGATGACTATGTGAAAGAGGTGCTAGCTACGGGAACTGAAATTGCCAAAAAAAAAGCGAAATCAGTCATTGTAAAGATGGAGTCCGCAATGGGTTTCATTTGATTTTACCAACTTGGGCCAAGTCTTGTCTATAGCAAGTACCAGCCCTATATTTAAATAACCATTAAATCAATTATTGTATGCCAAAAAATAATAGAAAACTTCCTCTAGAATTACAAAAACTATCTCCTTACTTCCATGATATTGACCTCGGCGATGGATTAAATACTGCACCTGAAATTTGGCGATTACGTCCTGCGCTAAATTCATTTTTTCCTCCTCTTTTAAAAATCTTCGGCGGTAGTTTTGATGGATTAAAAGTTATCGATGTCGGTTGTAATTGTGGTGGTTTTAGTTTTGCTGCTGTTGCCCATGGTGCAAAAGAGGTACTCGGTATTGATGCAGATGATTTAAATATTAAGCAAGCAAATGCTTTAAAAAAGTTTTTAAAATACGAAAACATCACCTTTAAAAAAACACTATTTAATAAAATTGATAAAAATTTAGGTAAATTTGATTTAGCGATTTTAGCTGGAATAATGTACCACTTACAGGATCCTATTGGTGCTATGTCAAAAATCGTTGAATTACAACCTTCAGTGATTTTTATTGATTCACATGTACATTTCAGTAGTAACGCAAATGAAGAAGATATGCCTTCTTGGTGGATGTTGCCAGATACAGACCAGGGTGATTTGGATGGACTCTTTGTTAATGATCAAGTTTTGAATAAGAAAAAGTATTTGGAATTCGAAAAAAATAATTTGGTTAATTATAATTATTTACCGAACAATTACTTTGGCTCTCCACATTCGCAGAGGGATTTGGCTTTTATTAAGAACGAAACTCCTCATCCAGATAATAAAACTATTCTTAAATATGCAATTCGCTCTTCAGGAACGCATGATGTTTCTTTGGTTCCAAATAAAAAAGCGCTTATAAAATTATTACGTTATTTTGGTTACGAAGACATTTTAGAAATAGTGCCGCAGCGCTTTAGCAATGAACCTTATATGTTAAAACATCGCATTGCTTTAATAGCAACAAAACGTACAGTAAACGGGGCATTTCCTATTTCTGAATTTCACAAACTAAGGATAGATTGAGTGATTGTGGCTCTGAGTTCTTCTTCGGTGTATTGTTCAGTAAGCCACATACTTTTTTTTGCATGATTGATTAATCCTAGCAATGGGGCATTTTCAATTATTAGATATCCAGGCTGTTTTTGAATCTCGTATATTTCATTTAGAGTATAAAATTTGTCGTGATATCCATATTTTGATTCATATGATTGTTTTGCGAAATTAGCTAATCGTCTAAGATACTGATTTTTTGGAAATATCATTGGAGTAATAATACCGTAAATCTTTAAAAAAATATCTTCAATTCGCCCTTTAAAAAAAGATGGTATATCTTTTTTGTTACTAGTTTTTAACATTAATTCTACCATTGTACCAAAATTCAAAACGCCATTAGTAGGATAAATGGTCAAAGGTTTTATAGAGATCTGATTAATCACACTGTCATTTTCTGATCCAACTAACCAGCCAATCATTCTAGCAAGAGAATCTACATCAACAATATGCACAGTATGGCCGTATAACCACTTACGCGACCACCGATGTAATTTCCATAGATTTGGAGCTACTGTAGTCATACTAATTTCACCGCGACCCTTTACATACCAGGGCAAACAATGTATATCAATCAAATTAGTGGCTAGAAGCATATTCCAAGCCTTCTTTTTTGACTCTTCATATGGTGCCAGTGGGTAATCAATTGACAGCTCTGCTATTGAACCAATATGACAAATTATTACATTTTTATTTCTTGATTTGACATACCTTATAAATTCAATTATTGATGCCATTGTGCCCAAATTAACTTTATATATATCTTGCAAATTGCCAGCAGTTACGGCAACGCAATTAATTAAAATATTAACTTTTTCTAAATAAATAGTATCTACGCTATTTAATAACATTGTCATGTCGTGATTGCCAGAAAGATCACAATTCAAGATAAAAAACAAGCACTTATTTGAAAGCTTTGATTCTAGTAGCTGCTTCGAAAAACTATGTGATAAAAGCTTGTTTTTTGTATCTTCTATATTTGCACATCTTGTTGGAATAAATACAATCCAATCACGCTCTAAAAAATATTGCGTTAATCTGGCTCCAATGAATCCAGTGCCACCTAAAATTAAAATAGCACCTCTATTAGAAGCGTTTTTCATTGAAAATATCGTTTAAATTAAATTTTGGTATATTTGTTGTTGTTTTATCCCATAGTGCTTTGATCTGCAAGAAATACTCAAGATATTCTTTTTTTCTTATTTTCCAAGCTATGCCGCCTACTTCATAATCTTTTTTAGCCGCCTCAAGATGTTGACTGTCCCAATCAGATACTAATTGCATCATTTGAAGGATTATTAGCTCGTCACGTTTATTGCAGTTAATTATTTTTTCACGTATATCATTTCTGTCATCATCTAGATTTATTGATGAAGCGGGGATGCTCTTAGACATTTTTGGATAGCAATTTAATCCTTGGATAAGATTGGCAAAAACCCCTGATACATAAGAATCATGTGGTATAAATAGCTCGCCATATTTTTTATTAAGCCTTTTGACTGCTAGGTTTGCAAGTTTCGGGAAGTAGTGTTCTTCAATGCCACAAAAAACCAATATGCGTTTTTTACGTAGTTCCATCAAGGGTAATAATATGTCAGCAACTGTAAAATTTGTATCAATTAAAGTTGGGAAATCCTTGCCCTGAATACCTAATTTTTTGTAGAGATTTGCGGTAGCTTCTTCGTTTTGGGTAAAATCTTTAAGAGTTAATACTTTGGCGGTAAAAGCTGATGCTGTAAGCATTTTATAATTATTGTGTAGCCGCAAATCGTCATCATAGCCTAAAAGTCTTATAAATTTTAAAAATCTATTTGAAAAATACCAAATTTTTTCAAAATTTATATTTCTTGAATCAAATGCGCCTAAATTTGATATAATTATTGTAGAATCTATATTGGTTGTTTTGCGGAAAAATAGAGCGCGCAATATAATTGATAGAGTGCCTCCAGTTGGAGCATTGGTAGGGCCAAAACCAGTTACTAAATGTTGATTGCGCCTAGGAACCTCGTTGAATTTATTTAAATCATGATGACAAGAAAATTTTAATGACAGCACTTCATTATTGCGTATTCTTCCGATT
>CAZUPN010000065.1:6929-8590 GCA_964622015.1 uncultured Rhizobiaceae bacterium
GGGTCATGGCTCTGAATCTTTCTTTCTTCATTATTGATTTTATAAAATCATCATCCATAACTATTTCTTTTTTTGCATGTTCAAGCATCTCTGATGAAATAACAGTTTTGTCATGTTTTATTTTCATAATTTTTATGATTATCAATTAAAATGTTGAGATTTTAATTTTCCCAAATCACCAGTGGTAAGCTCCACTAAATGTTTTAAAATCTGCGTACATTGACCACTATTAATCGCTTGTAAGGCTAGTTCTGTTCCAGCAGGTAAATCATCAGCTAAACCACTACCGTAAAGGTTTAATGCAACCTCCATGGCAACAGTACTTTTAATACTATTATCAGCTTGTCCCTTGATTAAATCTAAGAATATCGCCAAATTATTCCTGCTATCATCACGACTATATACAGTATCGATGGCTATATTTTTAATTCCGAAAGATTTTGGCGAAACTATTTGGGTTCTAATATGTCCATCTATTCTGCTGGTAATAACTGAGTCACCTTCTAAAGATAATTGATCTATAATTGGTTTAGAATTTTTATTATAACCAGTTACTATCATTATATTGCTATCTGGATAAATGCTACTAAGGACACCTAATGTAACTTGTTGATTACCCCTTGTTAATCCGTAGTTAATTAATTGTGCTTGTACCGGATTAGCAATTGCACCACCACCGATCAATCCTGCAAATATCTGCATGTTATAAAGTTTTCCGTCATAAATTTTATTTAATTTTGGAACAACTTCATCGATATTAAAGATGCCAAGACCACATTCATCCATTATTTTGCACATTCGATCAACGCTTAAATTGAGATTACCTCCAGCTAAAGAAAATATATCGCTTGAACCAGTTATGCTAGAAGTTGCTCGCGATGCAGTTTTAGAAACTAATATTCTTTTCCCTAATAATTTTGAAACTCCGACGGTAACTATGGCTGCCATTGAGCTCAGATTTATCATTTTAAACCCCGTGGCCTTTTTACCACTACCAGACATGCTTATCACGTGAGCTCCTAGCTCAAATACATGTTTATGTGATATATTAAATTTATCAATAGAAAATGCCTCTTCAGCAATTTCTCTGCCTAGATTAATATAATTTTTATTACCGTTATTTTCAAAAAAAAATCGCCAAAGTGTATAGTGCAATGATCCTAATAATAAATCGCGTAGTTTAGTGTCTTTATCCTCTATGCGTAATGCTAAAGCAAATTGCTTTTTAACTTCGGCGATATCTAAATAACCACTTCTATTAGCTACTATACAAAAATTAAAAATCGAGCTAGATAGGAATTTGTCAGGATATATTTCTAATATTCTGCGCTGGTATTTAGATGCCTGATAACAAATAAGCATACCTTTATAAACATTTAGATTAATTGTTGATTTGTATTTATCTATTAAGGCAATTGTTTTTGATATTAATTTTTCTTCAAGTTGCTCTTTTTCACACATTAATTCAGTAACTCTAATAACTTCAGCTATCAAGGCTTGTAGATCAGATGAATTTTCGTCTGGATTTTTATATTTCATGATTTTTTCGTTTGGTTAAATTATTTCCATATCTATTTTGGTTATTGATTACATAATTTTGAATTTCTCGGGAGTGTCCATAATTCCGTGTCAAATCCATTCTTAAGCCAAATTTAACTCCA
>CAZUPN010000066.1:0-8477 GCA_964622015.1 uncultured Rhizobiaceae bacterium
GTGATATAATTTATAAAAATTTCTACGATATCGGAGTTCAGTTGGCTCACCTCAAGGCTTGGTAGTGCCAGTTTTAAGAAATGTCGAACAATTAAATTTAGCAGGAATTGAAGTTGGAATTGCTGATTTAGGCAAAAAAGCCCGCGATGGCAAATTAACCATCCCCGATTTAACCGGCGCCACTTTTACTATTTCCAATGGTGGCGTTTACGGCTCTCTAATGTCAACCCCAATCATCAACCCGCCACAATCGGGAATTTTAGGCATGCATAAAATTCAAGACCGACCAATGGCAATTAATGGCGAAATCAAAATCCGCCCCATGATGTATGTCGCTCTTTCTTATGATCACAGAATCATTGACGGTAAAGAAGCGGTTACTTTCTTGGTTAGAATTAAGGAATTAGTTGAAGATCCAAGAAGATTGGTTTTGGATTTATAAATTAAAATATTTATGAATTCAAAGAATCTTTCTTAGATCAAAATATTAGATTTCCAAAAGATGATGTCGATGATTTTAAGAAAAAATTTGATATTTTGATTTTAAAAAAGAATCAAAATTGGCAGCAACCAGAAAAGCCCAGTAATTCTGTAAAAGTTAATAATCATCGATTGCAGGAACCGTATCAATATCATTTGCAGATGAAACAAAAATGAATAATCCTTCAGAAAAATACAATCCTAAGCAAATAGAAGCAAAATGGCAAAAATATTGGCAGGAAAAAAAGATCTATAAATGGCTTAATGATTTACCTAAGAATCAAACATTCGTAATTGATACCCCGCCGCCTACCGTTTCAGGCTTACTTCATATGGGCCATGTATTTTCCTATACTCAAGCTGATTTTATCGCTAGATATAAAAGAATGAAGGGTTTTGATGTATTTTATCCAATGGGCTTTGATGATAATGGATTGCCAACTGAAAGATTGGTTGAAAAAATCCTCAATATTAAGGCCAATCAGCTGCCGCGTCATGAATTTATTGCTAAATGCCAAAAAATAGTTGATGAAGCCGAAAAAGAATTTGAAATTTTATTTAATGAGATTGCTTTATCAATTGACTGGGAGCAAAAATACCAAACCATCTCCGCTGAATCACAAAAAATTTCACAAAGCTCTTTTATCGATTTACATCAAAAGGGCCGAGCTGAGCGTAGATTAGAACCAGTTTTTTGGGATATTGCTGATAAAACTGCGCTGGCTCAAGCTGATTTGATTGATAAGGAAATACCAGGAATGATGAATGATATTGAATTTGAAATTGTAGGTAGTGACCAAAAAATTACTATCGCCACTACTAGACCTGAACTTTTAGCCGCCTGCGTTGCAATTATGGTTCATCCTGATGATGCAAGATATCAGCAATTTCACCAAAAAAATGCCATCAGCCCTTTATTTAAAAGTCAAATTCCAATTATTGCCGATGATTTAGTTCAGCTTGATAAAGGCACTGGAGCGGTAATGTGCTGCACTTTTGGCGATGAAACTGATATTAAATGGTGGAAAAAACATCAGCTTAAATTAAAAATTATCATCGATAAGGATGGTAAAGTCATTGATAATCACCAATTGCGAGATTCGGCTTTTTATCAGCAATTAATCGCTTTAAGATTAAAAGATGTTAAACAAAAAATTCTTGAAAATTTAACAGATCAAAATCTGCTAAAAAAACAAGAGCAAATCATGCATAATGTTAAATGCGCCGAACGTTCAGGAGTAGCAATTGAAATTTTAGTAGTACCGCAATGGTTTATAAAAATCCTTGATCAAAAAGCAGAGTTAAAAGCTCAAGCTAATCAATGTAATTGGCATCCAAATTACATGAAGGTAAGAATTGAACAATGGATTGATGGGCTTTCTTGGGATTGGTGTATTTCAAGACAGCGTTATTTTGGCGTCGCCTTCCCAATTTGGTATTCAAAAAAAGCTGGCGAAGAAGGAAAAATTTTAATTGCCGATATTGATCAGCTACCCTGCGATCCACTAACTTCGCTACCCAAAGGTTATAATAGAGATGAAGTTGAGCCTGATTTAGATGTAATGGATACTTGGGCTACCTCTTCAATTAGCCCACAATTATCTTCAAAAGCAATTTCTTCTGAATTAAATCTGGGCAATTTAGAGCGCCATCAAAAATTATTTCCCGCTGATTTAAGGCCACAAGCCCATGAAATTATCAGAAGTTGGGCCTTTTACACTATTGTTAAAGCCCATTTGCACGAAAATACTATACCTTGGAAAAATTTGATGATCTCCGGCTGGTGTTTGGCCGCTGATAAAACCAAAATGAGCAAATCAAAAAACAATGTCATCACCCCGACTGATTTAATTACTGAAAAAGGTAGTGATATCGTCAGATATTGGGCCTCAACTTCGCATTTAGGGGTTGATACTGCTTATAGTGAGGAGCTATTTAAAATCGGTCAAAAATTATTGACCAAATTATTTAACGCTGCCAAATTTGCCTCGATGAATTTTGAATTGTTAACAAAAAATCCTACTACAATTATTGATGAAATAAAAAATAAAAAAATATTTTGTGGCGCTGATTTGTGGATTTTAAGCAAGTTGGATTTAACCATTAAAAGGGCTGATCTGGAATTTGAAAAATTTGAATATGCTAAAGCGCGTGAAGCAGCAGAAGAATTTTTCTGGGTTGATTTTTGTGATAATTATTTGGAAATAATTAAGGTTAGGGCCTATGGCGTAAAGGGTGAAAAATTTGCCAATATTAATTTAAGTGATGAACAAAAAGCAGAAATTGAGCGCTCACAATTAAGCGCAATTTATACTCTTTTCTTCTGCTTAAAAAATATCTTAAAATTATTTGCACCTTTTATTCCCCATATTAGCGAAGAAATTTACAATCAATTTTTTGCCGCTGATTTTGCCAAAACTGGCTCAATTCATGCCCGCGGCACTTGGCCGGATATTAATCAAGGTTTTTTTGCTAGCGAATTTCATGATTTAGGACAGGCGGCTTTAAAATTAATTTTTGAAGTGCGCAAATTTAAATCTGATAATAATTTATCAATGAAAACCCCGATTAAAAAAATGGTGATTAATTTTGACGCTGATTTCACAATGATAATTGAAGATCTAAAAAATGTTTGCAATTGTCATGAAATGATTATTAATCAAAAACCAAGCGATAAAATCTTAGAAGAGATCACGCTTATAAATAATTAAATCCTCCATCTATGAGTAAGAATAAAAAAGTTGAAATCTCAATTATCATGGGCAGCAAATCAGATTTTGCAACCATGAAGCATGCCGAAGAAACCCTTGATCAATTTGCAATTAATTACGAAACCAAGATCATTTCCGCCCACCGCACCCCAAAAAGACTTTATGAATATGCAACTAAAGCTGAAGAAAACGGCATCAAAATAATTATTGCCGGCGCGGGAGGCGCCGCCCATCTACCAGGAATGGTTGCCGCCCTCACTCATTTACCAGTTTTAGGAGTTCCAGTTGCAAGCAAATCCTTAGATGGTATTGACAGCTTATTGTCAATTGCCCAAATGCCAGCCGGAATCCCAGTTGCAACCTTTGCCATCGGCGAAGCCGGCGCCAAAAACGCCGCCTTGGAAGCAGTGGCAATTTTAGCCTTACAAGACCAAGAACTAACCAAAAAACTAAAAAAATTCCGTCAAGACCAAACTGATGCAGTTTTACTTGAGCCGCTTTAAGTTATATTAAAAATTACACTTTCTGTTCTGTCAACCGCACTCTCCCCTTGTCATTGCGGGCGCAAGGCCGGAACCCATCTTGCAGCATCCAAGACCTTGTTTTATGGATTCTGGCCTTGCGCCCGCAATGACAAGGGGGAAAACGTATAACCAAACTACTCTATTATGAGCAAAGAATTTGTCGAATATATTACCGAGATTCTTGAGCCTTGCGGCAATATCAAATTTCGTAAAATGTTTGGCGGTTATGGCATTTATAAAAATACGCTGATGTTTGCCTTGATTGCCGATAATGAATTATATTTTAAGGCTAATTTAGAAATTGCTAAATATTTTAAATCTCAAGGTTTAGAACCATTTACCTACCAGGCTAAAGGCAAATTAGTTACTATGTCATATTACAAAATATCGCCAGAAATTATCGAAGATAGCGAATTGCTCGCCAAATATTTCAATCTTGCTTATAATTCAGCACTCAAGCCCTCAAATTAGAATCGCGATATAAATCAGCATTAAGTAAAAATCCAAAGCCAATCAGCATGGTTGCAGTTATAGTGCCGCCATATGAAATTAATGGTAGCGGGGCGCCAACTACCGGAATTAGGCCCATTACCATTGCCATATTAACGAACATATGGATAAAAAAGATATTGATGATTCCAATTGCAACTAATTTGCCATATTGGTGACTGATTCTTAGTGACATTTTAATGCCGATGAAAATTATTGCCGAATATAGTAAAATAATTGACATGCTGCCAATAAATCCCAGCTCTTCAGAAAGCATGGTAAAGATAAAATCGGTTTGTTTTTCTGGTAAAAAATTAAGCTGGCCTTGAGTGCCGTTTAAATAGCCCTTGCCAAATATCCCACCAGAGCCAATTGCAATTTTAGATTGAATAATATTATAGCCACTGCCTAAAGGGTCTAAAGATGGATCAAGGAAAGTCAGGACTCTTTTCTTTTGATAATCATAAAGTAGAAAAAACCAGACAAAAGGAACAGTAATCAGGCCGATAATACCGGCTAAGATAAATTTCCAAATCCTGATTCCGGCTAAAAATAAAATTGAGATGCCAACTAAAACCAATATTGCCCCGGTGCCAAAATCAGGCTGCGAAAAAATAAAAAAAGCGGGCACAAAAATTAACAAGGCCGGAATAATCAGGCTTCTAATTCTTGGAATCTCCTGGGTTTCAATTTGTGAAAAATAGCGCGCCAGTGCAAGAACCATACAAACTTTCATGATTTCAGAAGGTTGTATCGTTAAAAATCCGATTTTAAACCATCTGGTTGCCCCCAAAGCATTATGACCCATAATATCAACAGCAATTACCGATAATAAGGCAATAAAATAAAAACCATAAGCAAGTCGAAACCAGATTTTAATATCAGTAATGGCAATTACCAGCATTACTGAGAAAAAAATTATAAAAAACATCAATTGTTTGACTGGCCACGGGCTAAAACTTCCTGCTGCAGCCGAATAAAGCATAAAAAAACCCACAATGCCCAAAGCTAGAATCAAATAAATTATCGACCAGTTTAATTGCGATAATTTCTGGCTTTTGTCGCCCGGAATTTTAGCTGAAATAAAAATCATTGATTATTGTCGTTTTTTTCTCGAGTTAAATTATATAAAAAGGTCAAAATTAAAACATCTTGATATTAATATTCAACCTATTTAGATTTCTGGGGTTTGGGTATCACTTAATAACTTAGCTTTAGGAAATAAATTTTAAGCATGTCACAACAGATTAGTTCAGGTGCAAAAAATAAGCTCAAAAATTGGTATTCCAGCCGCCATCAAATAGTTGTGGTGCAAAGGAATATCTTGCTGATTTTTACTATAATTGCGATGATAGCAGTTGGGGTTGCGGTAATTTTTGTCAAAGAAATTACCTCTTCTAAATCTTTGGATCCATATGTGATTGAGATTGAAGAAAAAACTGGAGTTGCAACCATTGTTGATCAAAAAACGATCCAGCAATTTAGCTCTGATGAAGCAATTAGAAAATATTTTATTAACCAATTTATCCAGGCTGCAAGTGGCTACGATCCTAAGACTTATAAAAAAGATGTTGAAAAAGTAAGATTATTTTCTTCTCCAGCAGTTTATAATGATTTTCGTAATCGTATCAATGCCAGAGATTTGGGGGTTGATTCCCAAATTGAGATCAGAATTAAATCGCTGCAATTTCTTGATGGCAATACCGCGCAAATCAGATTATTAAGGCAAGTTAATATCGCAAATGCTGATCCGGCAACCAAAGATGAGTTAATAACGATGAATTTTTATTTTACCAATCTGAATTTGACCTTAGAAGAAAGGCTAATCAACCCGCTTGGCTTCCAAGTTACAAATTACAAAATAACCGAAGAGAATTTTAATTATTAATGAAAATCTTGCAATTAATGACTAAATTTAAACGGCAAAAAAAATTAGCCTCTCTTGGTTTTATACTGGTTATTTTATCTTGCTGCTTGATTTCTGGTTTGTCATTTGCAGATAGTTTGCCAGTTACTACCGATTCCAGAATCAGAACTCTGGTTTATAATCCAAATGAGGTCTATCAGTTAAAATTTTACTATGGCTATCAATCATTTATTGAATTTTCAGCAGATGAGGAAATTGAATTGATTTCACTAGGTCAGGCCTTTGCATGGCGACTTACCCCATCTGGTAAAAGAATGTTTATCACCCCGCTTGAAACTGCTTCTCATACCAATATGACAATTGTCACCAATAAAAGAACCTATAATTTTGATATTAGCTCCGGCGAATATAATGGTAAAGCTGATGAAGAGCTGGTTTACACTGTAAGATTTTATTATCCTTATCTTGGCCAACAAATACCAATTTCAGATCAAATGTCTAATCCAAACCCAACTTTACCAGCTAGCAAGCCTTCATTTGCACCAAGCGCTGACACAAAAGCCGAAAATAAAGCCAAGTTTGAACAAAAATTTTCCAATTCTTCCGAAGCTAACGCCGCCAAAATCTTAAAGTCCGATCTAAATTTTGATTATAGCCTGGCTGGTCAATCAGCAGTGATTAATCTGCTAAAAATCTATGATAATGGCACCGAAACCTTCTTTCAATTTTCAAATAATAACTCAATCATCCCATCAATTAGTACAGTCAATGAATTTGGAGTTGAGCAAACTTTAAACTATATAATTCGTAGTAATTACGTTGTAGTTGCAACTGTTGAGCCGCAATTTACCTTGCGTCTTGGTGATAGTTTGATTTGTATTTACAATAATCATTATTCGAAGTCTAAAGCCTAATAATACCAGCCGGTATTGATAATTAAAACAATAGATTTTCCTAAAAAAGTCCAAATAAAGGGGCAGCAAGACCTAATGCCGGAGCGGCATGGGCAGCACAACTGCAGTTGAGGGAGCGCCAGCTAATGCCGCAGCGGGAGCTGAAATTTCGGTCAAAATAGCCCCCGCTTCTACAGCGGCAGTCATTTTTGTAATATTTATTTTTTTATCACTCTCTTCATTTGCCAATGCTGATTTAGTTGGCGCTTCTTTTGCAGCATTATCTTGATTAGTAGGATTACTTTGATTTTCTTGATTTGCAGCTGGGAATATTTGCTTTGCTAATTGCTCTGATTGTTGCTGTTTTTTATGCGCAGCAGAAAATTGCTGCTGCTTAGCAATTTCATCATCAACTCCGATATTTTCTCTTTGATGCTGCCTTAAAGACGCCGCCATCAAACCCTCCTAATTTTCTTTAACATTGGTTAGGCTTGCTTTAATAAAGCCATCAAGATGGCCATCAAGCACCTGACTGATGTTACCGGTTTCAAAATTACTACGCAAGTCTTTTACTAATTGGTAGGGGTGCATTACATAGGATCTAATCTGATGGCCCCAGCTATTATCGCTCTTGGAGCTTTCTGAGAGGTTTAATTTTTGCTGTTTTTTATTGATTTCAAGTTCATAGAGTTTGGATTTTAGCATTTTCATGCATTCAGCGCGATTTCTGATCTGGGAGCGATCAGATTGGCATTGCACCACAATACCACTTGGTAAATGGGTAAAGCGTACAGCAGAATCAGTTTTATTAACATGCTGACCGCCAGCGCCACTGGCACGGAAAGTATCGACCCGAATATCCTTATCCAAAACTTCGATTTCAATCTCATCATCAATTACCGGATAGGCCCAGACACTGGCAAAACTAGTTTGTCTTTTATGATTGGCGTTAAAAGGAGAAATTCTAACCAAACGATGAATACCAATTTCAGTTCGAAGCCAGCCATAGGCAAAATTGCCGGAAATTTTAATCGTTGCTGATTTTATTCCCGCCTCCTCGCCATCTAAAATACTGATAATTTCGGTTTTAAATTTATGAATAGCAGCAAATCTTTCATACATACGCATCAAAATTAAGGCAAAATCACAAGAATCAGTACCCCCGGCCCCGGCATTAATATCTAAGAAGCAATCATTAATGTCATGCTCTTGATTAAAAAGCGATTCAATTTCAAATTGATCGCTATTTTCTTTAAGATTAAGCAAATTTTTTTTAATATCTGATAATAAATTTTGATCATTTTCTGATTTTGCCAATTCAAAATATTCAAAATTGTCATTTAAAGAATTTTTAATCAGGTCAAATCTCTGTAATTTATTTTCCAGAATTGATTTTTCTTTAAGAATTTTTTCAGCTTGTTTTGGATCATCCCACAAGTTAGGTTCTTGACTTTTAGCGCTTATTTGCTGTAAATCTTTACTTAATTGATTATAGTCAAAGACATCTCCCAAT
>CAZUPN010000067.1:0-8139 GCA_964622015.1 uncultured Rhizobiaceae bacterium
TAAGAGTGTTTGTGGGGTTAATTATGTTGCATTATAGATGGATTTTGGTATTAGCCAGAAATTTACTACCATCTTAGTATCGGCAATAAAGGCCATGAGTGGATTATGACTTGGCCCTCCTCTCTTGTTTGGATTATAGCCTTTAGTAGCTCCTTCTTGATTATTGCCGTAGCGGGTAATAACAGCTGAGTCTAGATCTATAAGTGACGTAGTTAATATTTATTATCCATGGTTGTTATTGATTATTGTTATAACTGGGAAGGGCTGGTTTCTAATGACGGTCATTAGGGATTTTAAGGTTAATGACGGATCAAAAGTAGTTCTTCCAAAAGGATTGGCGCAAAACCCTCATTTGTTAGATTTTTTTCTTACAAACAAGCAAACAAGGAGAATTTTATACTTTTAAGTCAAGAGGTTTTAGAGTTTGTTCACTGCGTTATTAACTATTAGTATCAAATTTTCTTCTGGTTGATTATTAGTTTTTTACCGCCCATATAATCAATTAATTTCTGTGGTATAGTGACGCCGCCATCTTGATTTTGGTAATTTTCTAATATTGCCACTATAGTTCTACCCACCGCCAAAGATGAGCCGTTTAGAGTATGGACGAGGTGATTTTTGCCATCGATTTTGCTTTTATATCTTGCCTGTAAACGCCTTGCTTGAAAATCATCGCAATTTGAGCAGCTGGAAATTTCGCGATATTGATTTTGGCCTGGTAGCCAAACTTCTAAATCATAGGTTTTTGAAGAACAAAAGCCCATATCGCCGGTACAAAGCAGAATTTTTCTAAATGGCAATTCTAGCCTGATTAAAACTTCACTTGCAACCTGAACCATTTTTTCATGCTCAGCTTTTGAATCTTCTTTTTTAGTGATTGAAACTAACTCCACTTTTTTAAATTGATGTTGTCTGATCATGCCTCTGGTATCTTTGCCAGCAGCTCCGGCCTCGCTTCTAAAGCATGGGGTATAGGCGGTATATCGAAGCGGTAATTCTGCTTCACTTAAAATTTTATCAGCAACTAAATTAACTAAAGAAACTTCAGAAGTTGGAATTAACCAATAATCATCGCCAGTGCGAAATGCCTCATCGGCAAATTTTGGCAATTGTCCTGAGCCAAACATTGCTTTTGATTTAACTAAATTGGGCGGCGAAATTTCAAGATAGCCAAACTCAATTGCGACATCAAGCATAAAATTTGACAATGCTCTTTCTAAATGAGCAAGATCGCCACTTAAAGTTGAAAAGCGCGCACCAGACATTAAAGATGATTGCTTAAAATCAAGCAAATCGAGATTTTCGCCGATTTCAAAATGTTGTTTTGGCGTAAAATCAAATTGGCGAATTTTACCATATTTGGTTACTTCTTGATTATGATTTTCATCAGCACCAATTGGCACTGAAGCATCGGGAATATTTGGAATGGTAGCCAGGATATTTTCAAGCTCATCTTTTTTAGTTGTATCAGTTTCTTTTTGCATTTTTTCGATCTCCAAAGCAATTTGCTTGGCCTGATTAAACAAATCATCAGCTGCAATATTTGAGCTTTTAGCTAGCGCAATATCTTTAGCAATTTTATTTCTCTTAGATTGCAACTCCTCAATAATTGCATTTTTTCTTCTTCTTTGGTCATCAAGCTCTAAAATCATGGCGGAACTAATTTTATTGCCACGATTTTTCATCGCCTGATCAAAATCAAGCGGATTTTGTCTGATCCATTTTAAATCTAACATTATTTATTTCTCCAAAAGCTTATTTTTTTTATTAACCACATTAGCAACACAAGAATCAGACCAAACATTTAAACTAGTCTCAATCATGTCAATTACAGTATAAAATGGCAAAATTATTCCCATTAAAGCAATTGGCACATTCATACTCACCAATAAACTAGCGCTAAGAAAAAAGCATCCCATCGGCACTCCGGCATTGCCAATTGCAGCAATTGTTGCAATTACAATCCATAGCCCCATGGTGCCAAGAGTGATTTCAGTACCATTATTTTGCATCAAATAAATTACAGTTGCAAAAATAAAAGCAGCGCAACCATTCATATTGATAGTTGTGCATAATGGTAAAATAAATCTGCTAATTTTAGGATGAATTTTAAGATTGTTTTCTGCACATTCAATTGTCACCGGTAAAGTTCCAACTGAAGATTTAGAAAAGAAAGCAATTGAGAGTGCTCTTGACATGCCATAAGCTGATTTAAGTGGGCTGATTCCTTCAAATTTTAACCAAGCCGGTAAAATGATTAAGCCTTGTACTAAATTTGCCAATATTATGACCATCAAATATTGCCCAATTCCTTCAATATTAAAGCCCTTACTTAATTGGATAGTGGTTGTGGTAATAAAACCATAAAGCGCAATTGGTATGATTGCCACCACCCATCTGGTAATTACTAAAAATATTCCATGAATTCCTTGGAAAAAATTGATCATTAATTTTCTTGGCTCATTACCGGGTATATAACGTATTGCTATTCCAATCACGATCCCAATAATTAAAACCCCAATCACCTGATGTTCTAAAAATGGCGATAAGATATTGTCAGGTATTTGATTAATAAGATGCTTAAAATAAGTAGGCTGATTTGCAATTGCAGATCCGGTATCTTGAATTGCCAAACCAAAATTACTTGGCTTAATAATCAAATAAAATATCGCACTGATAATTGCCGCAATAACAGTAGTTGAGATCGTATAAAATAAAGCTCTTTGCCAGATTTTTTTAGTCGCCTCTTCAGAAGCAACACTTGATACTGCGACAATAATTGACAAGGTAATAATTGGTAAACTGATACATTTAAAAATTTTAATAAAAACATCTGAAATCATCATTCCAAGATTTTCTAAAAATCCAATACCAGAAAGTCCACTAAAAATCCCAAGCAAAATCATCAACAAATATAAACCCGCCCGGCCATATATCTTTTTTTGTTTTTTATAATGATCTGAGCACATAAATTTTAATTAAAATTGAATTGATAAAGAGAGATGTGGTTGGGCTCATCAAAATCTAAAAATTATCTTGCGAAAGTTTTCTTGCCTGATCATCAGCGGTTAAAGCGTCAATAAATTGATCAAGATCACCAGCGGTAATTGCTGCAATCTGATAAACAGTCATATTGATACGATGATCGGTCACTCTTCCTTGCGGATAATTATAGGTTCTAATTCTTTCAGAGCGATCACCGCTACCAACCTGCTCTTTTCTGGTTGCCGACCTTTCAGTTTCAATCCTCATGCGCTCCATTTCATAAAGCCGGGAGCGCAAAATTTTTAAGCCTTTTTCTTTATTTTTATGCTGCGATTTTTCATCTTGTTGCGATACCACTAAACCAGTTGGAATATGGACAATTCTAACCGCACTATCAGTAGTATTTACCGATTGCCCACCCGGCCCGCTTGCTCTAAAAACATCAATTCGCAAATCTTTTTCTTCAATTTTTATATCAACCTCTTCAGCTTCAGGTAGTACTGCAACCGTTGCTGCCGAAGTATGAACCCGACCTTGAGCCTCAGTTTCTGGCACTCTTTGCACCCGATGCACTCCGGATTCAAATTTAAGACGAGCAAAAACATTTTTTCCTGAAATCAAAGCGGAGGCATCTTTGTATCCGCCAAGCCCAGTTTCAGAAAGCGATAAAATCTCAAATTTCCAACGTTTTTTTTCGGCATATTTTTGATACATTGAAAATAAAGTATAGCCAAATAAAGCCGCCTCTTCACCGCCGGTACCGGCTCTAATTTCTAAAATCGCATTTTTTTCATCAGCCAAATCTTTTGGCAGCAACGCTATTTTGATTTGATTTTCAAGCTCTGGCAAACTTTTTTCAAGATTATATTTTTCTTCCTCAAGCATATCTTTCATCTCCTTGTCACTATTGCTTGTAAGCATTTCAGTAACTTCGGTCAAATCTTTTTGCGCCTTTTGATAATTATTGATAATTTCAACAATTGGGCCAAGATCTGAATATTCCTTGGAGATTCTGGCAAAATCATTGCCCAAAGCGGATGGGTTAAGTAATTTTTCGCTTAATTCCTGGTGTTTTTTAACTAAATTATTGAGATTTTCAGTAAATGACATTTGTTTTAATTTTCTTATAAAAAATTTGTAAATTTTGATAGTTGATTGTTAACATATAGCAAAATAAAGTCCTTAGCACTATAGTCAACTTTTTTAAAAAATCATGAAGGCTCAAAAGAATTTTTATATTACTACCCCAATTTATTATGTAAATGATGCTCCTCACATTGGGCACGCTTATACTTCAGTTGTTTGCGATGCGATGGCTCGGTTTAAAAGGCTTGATAATTATCAGGTACATTTTTTAACCGGCACCGACGAACATGGTCAAAAAGTACAAAAATCAGCATTAAAGAATAATAAGACGCCGCTAGAATATTGCAATTATTTTGCTGATAAATTTTACAACCTATCGACATTACTTGATTTATCTAATGATGATTTTATCCGCACAACTGAGGATCGCCATCAAAAAGCAGCAACTAAATTTTGGCAAATTTTAGAAAGCAAGGGCTGGATTTATAAAAGCGTTTATGAGGGTTGGTACGCTGTGCGTGACGAAGCTTTTTATGCCGAAAGTGAATTAATTGACGGTAAAGCGCCAACTGGCGCTGAAGTTACTTGGCATAAGGAAGAAAGTTATTTTTTTAAATTATCACTTTTTCAAGATAAGCTGCTTGCTCTTTATGAGGCGGTGCCTGATTTTATTCAGCCCAAATCAAGATTTAACGAAGTGGTTTCTTTTGTTCGTGGCGGCAAGGAATATGTTAAAGGGGCGTTAAAAGATTTATCAATTTCGCGCACCTCTTTTGATTGGGGAATTAAAATTGCTACTGATTTGGATCATGTTATGTATGTGTGGCTTGATGCATTAAGCAATTATATTTCAGCACTAAAATTTGGTGACGAAAATGATGATTTATATCAAAAATTCTGGCTAAATAGCACTGATTCTCCGGTACATGTGGTTGGTAAAGATATTTTGCGTTTTCATGCAGTTTATTGGCCGGCATTTTTAATGGCTGCTGAGATGATGCTGCCAAATAAAATTATTGCCCATGGCTGGTGGATTAATGAAGGGCAAAAAATTTCTAAATCTATCGGCAATATTATTGATCCAATTAAAGAAATTGAATGGCTGCAATCTCTTAATGTAGCCAAAGATCAGGCAAGAGATTATTTTCGCTATTTTTTGCTGCGCGAGGTGGCTTTTGGCTCTGACGGCGATTATTCTAGAAAAAATCTTCTAATCAGAATTAATGCCGAATTAGCCAATAATATCGGTAATTTAGTGCAAAGAGTTTTAACCATGATTGCTAAAAATAATGACGGCGTAATTGTTGATTTTAGTAATTTTACAGCAGCAGAGGATTTGTTAAATAGCGGCTATAATTTAGCTTCTGAATTACGCTTTGAAATGGAAAAATTTGCTTTTGATTTAGCGATTAATAAAATTATTTTATTAGCATCAAAGGCTAATTTATTTATCGATAATCAAGCACCCTGGACTCTAAAAAAAGCAGGTAAAATATCTGAAATGAATTTAGTTTTATCAACATTGGCAGAAATTATCAGATCTATCGCATTAGCGCTACAGCCCTTTATTCCATATTTAGCAAATAAAATTTTAGATTTACTTAATATTGAAAATAAAGAGCGTAATTTCGAGGCAATGACAAAAAATCACCGTCTTAAAGCTGGTCATAAAATTAATCAAGTAGAAATTATTTTTCCAAGAATTGAAAATAAATAACAAGGCTTTAAAAATTATTTCCTGGAATATTAATTCGCTTCGAATTCGACTGCATTTGCTTGAAAAATTAGTAAAGGAAGTTAATCCTGATATTATCTGCCTGCAGGAAACTAAAGTATCTGATCAACAATTTCCGCTATTTGCAGTTAAAAATTTAGGCTTCAAATTTGTTGAATTTTCTGGCGAGAAATCTTATAACGGGGTCGCGATTTTATCAAAAATTGCTCTAAGTAATGTTAGTAAAATTGATGTTTTAAATTCTAATCACAAAAGACATATCAGCGCCACGATTAAAACCGCAATTGGTGAAGTAATATTGCATAATTTTTATGTGCCAGCTGGCGGTGATATTGCCGATATCAAGCTTAATGATAAATTTTTATTTAAGCTTAATTTTCTTGACTTCATGATTGAGTATTTTTCAAATCAAGCCAAAGAAGATAAGCCAATTATCATGGTTGGCGATATTAATATCGCGCCGCTTGAACATGATGTTTGGTCTCATAGGCAATTATTAAATGTAGTCAGTCACACTGAAATTGAAGTAAAGAAAATGCAGCTGCTTAAAAAAACCTTAAACTGGATAGATTCACACCGTCTATTTACACCAGACCACTTAAAATTATATAGCTGGTGGAGCTATAGAGCGCTTGATCCTTTAAAATCAAACCGTGGACGTCGGCTAGATCATATTTGGGCTACGCCAGATTTAAAAAATTATATTAAATCTGCTAATATTTATAAGGATTTTCGCAGCCAAAATTCTCCTTCCGATCATGTGCCAATAGAAATAGTGATTAAGAAATAATATTTTGTATTTGTGATTGAAGTAAAAATAAAAAATGAAAGTGAAATGGCAGATTTTGCCAAAAAAATTGCCATTATCACTAAAAAAGGCGATATTATCGGTCTTAATGGCCCCCTTGGGGTTGGGAAAAGTTTTTTTGCCAGAAATTTTATTAATTTTCTGTCTTTACACCAGCAAAACGTGGCAAGCCCAACCTTTAATCTGGTTTATTCTTACCAAACCAAAATAGGTGAGCTATTCCATTTTGACTTATATAGATTAAAAAACATTTTGGAGCTTGAAAATATTGGTTTTTTTGATTTTATTAAGGAAGGTACTTGCTTAATTGAATGGCCAGAAATTGCTCGCAAATATTTGAAAACAAGATATTTAGAAATTGAAATCAAATATATTCAAGAACAAGAAAGGGCAATAATTTTAAAACCAAACAATTATTGGCAAGATAAAATTTTTTTAAATCTCTAAGTAAATTAAAAATTATGAAAATAAATCACAAAATTTTACAAAAGGCACTTGATGATTGCGCTATTTTAGTAAATAAAAAAATTGATAAACTATTAATCACTAAGGATAGCCTTCCAAAATCCAATTTATTAGAGGCAATGCGTTATAGCGCTTTATCTAAAGCTAAAAGGATCAGGCCATTTTTAGTAATGACTTGCGCTGAATTACTTAATGTCAGCAGAGTCAGATCAATCAAGCTTGCAACAGCAATTGAGTTTATACATGTTTATTCTTTAATTCATGATGATTTGCCGGCAATGGATGATGATGATTACCGCCGCGGCCAATTAAGCTGTCATAAAAAATTTGACGAAGCTACCGCCATACTTGCAGGAGATGGCCTATTAACTTACGCTTTTGAAATTTTATCAAGCCCCAAAACTCATGAAAATCCCGAAATTAGATGCGAATTAATCTCTGCAATTGCCAAAAGAATCGGCTATAAAGGCATGATTGCCGGTCAGATGATTGATATTGAGTTAAAATATCAAACCTTAACTAAAGAAAAAATTATTGAGCTACAAAAACTAAAAACCGGCGAATTATTTGCTGCCTGCTGCGAAGCAGCCTCAATAATTGCCAATGCTAATGTTGGCTCCAGAAGCGCTCTACAAAATTATGCCATTAATCTTGGTTTAGCATTTCAAATTAGTGATGATATTTTAGATTATCAAGAAGATGATTGTAATAATGATAAAACCAATATCGTTAATTTAATTGGCATTAATAATGCTACTAAAGAACTTGAAATTATTAAAGAAAAAGCGATTGCATCACTTAATATTTTTGATTTCAGGGCCGATCTTTTAAGAGATTTGATTGAATTTATCGTTACCAGAAGCAAATAATATGTCAGAAATCGTAAGTTTTTTTATTATTATTACTATATCAATATTATCGATACGCCTATTTCTGTTAAAAAATGTTTATGAAAAAATCTTAAGCTTTTATTTTATTTTCACCAATATGATAATATTGATTTTAGTCAATTCAATTGCCAGTTTTGAGGCAGTTCTCGATATCATCATCATGCTATTTT
>CAZUPN010000068.1:0-8083 GCA_964622015.1 uncultured Rhizobiaceae bacterium
GTCAATTCAATTGCCAGTTTTGAGGCAGTTCTCGATATCATCATCATGCTATTTTTGCTAAAATTAGTAGCAGTTTTATTCCTGTTATTTAACCGCAAAAAAATATGAACATCGTCGCAATTTTTATCGCTATCTTTGGCTCCACCATGCTTCTAATGTGCGCCATCGCCTATCTAAAAGCCAAAGATGTCTTCAGCATGACTCATATCGTAATGATCGCCAATTTCTATGCTATCCCCTTATTGCTAATTGGAGTAGAAATCGACCGCTTCTCAATAATTTCCCTAATTAAAATCATGACTTTGGTTCTATTGAATCTGGTAGTAGTTAATTTGCTATGCCACTTAATTGCCAGAAGAGCTATGCTCAATAGAGCGGTAATGGATGTTGAAATTAAGATAACCAAAAAGGTACCAGGTACCTTTTAAAAAACTATCTGGTACCTTTTTTAAATTATCAAAATTACCTAAAATGAGCTGGGCCTAGCGCCTGATTTGCACGCAAGGAGCATGTCGATTTGTTACCGCTTTGGCTCTGCCTTGACTTATAGGCTGATTTTGATCTGTTTGCTTGAGGCTTTATAAGAGAAGCTTTCAGGGCCCCATCTCGCACATTTAGATCTTTTGCTTCCAATACATCACTACCGCAATCCATTACTTAATTTGCTTCTAGATGCTGTACTTGGGTATTTTTGCCCAACCCCCCAAAAGTGTAAAATCCAGCTAAATATTTAATTATAAGATTTTTATTTAGAGGGATTTTCTGGCATCGGACTTGAGTTATTATCAGCAATACTAGCTACAAAACTGATAGATTTTTTACTACCACCTACTCTGCTGGCAAAGCTACTATTTTGGGATATTTTCAATATCTCGCAGCTCATCACCTCTGCTAAGCAAAACTTTGTCTGCATGAGAAAGAGAGTTAAAGAAATAATTGGTAATGATGGTTACTTGCTCTTTTGTTATTTGTTTGCAAAACTCTTGATAATCTGCAGGGTTTTCAGGAGTAAGTTTTCTATCTTCAAAGCAATAATTTATATAATTTTCATTACCTCTGCTAAAAAAATATATCTCACGACAATATTCTCCAATTTTTCTTCTTTCTTCCAATGTAAAATCTCGCTTAATTGCTTCTTGCATAATATTGGCATCATGCCAGTGTTTCCAACGCTCGCGATACGGATCAAAGGAGTCCGTTATAAGATAAATTATTCTGCTAGTTAAGCCCCTAATATGATCTGGTTCTAAATTAGAATATTGTTCATGATATCCCGCGACTAACTCTTCTATTCTTTTTGCATCTGAAAATTTTCTTCTTATTTTATTTTCTTTCATGGACGACCACCCGTACTTAATTGTTGCAATTGCCTTTGCTTGACGTCTAATATCTCTTGTTTTAGATAATCTACAGTTAGGCTTATCTTGGCAAGAGTGGCTTCATCTATATATTTTGCTTCTGACCATCCTTGCTTAGTTTTTTTGATTGCTGGACATAGTCTTGATTTTTTATTGTTGAAAACTGTCCAAAAAATGGTAGCCAGATCACTTTTTTTACCACCTAATTCTTGCTCCAATACCGGATGAGGAATTGTTTGAATTGTAATTGCTTACTAACGAAAAATTTTTATTAATCTCATAATTTAATCCTAAATAATATTTGCCGCCATTTTGATATTTTAAATCGAGATTAAAATGTTTGGTTAGTAAAATATTATTTTGCAGTTCCAGGCTCAGTTTTTGGTCTGAACTTAGTCTTAAATCAGCTTTGATTAAAAGTGGTAACAAATATTCAATTCCGACAATAGCATCGATTTCTGATTTTTGATCTTTATTTGGATTTAATCCTCCATAATAGCCAAAAACATTATTTACCTGTCTTTGATAGATTAAATCTGCTTGATATGGCAATTTATGATCAAGCTCACTTTCGAATTTAGCAATAAAGCTATTATTATCATTAAAATATCTGGTCCTGGCATTAACCATATTGCTTTGTAAAGTTAATTCAGAGCCATTAAACCACATATTATCATGATGGCCGCTATTAGTAATTTTTAGGGCTTGCTTCTCATCTTCGCCCGGCACTTGATAATGAAATATTCTCGCCATTCCTGATTCCATATGATAAAGATTGTGACAGTGAAAAATCCAATCTTTTTCTTTATCGGCCAAAAACTCAATATTGACTTCTGACATTGAATTAACATTAACCGTGTGTTTTAAAGGACTATATTGATCTTGAGAATTTAATAATCTAAAAAAGTGACCATGCAAATGTATCGGATGCGCCATCATGGTGTTGTTGGTTAATTTTACTCTAACCACCTCACCTTTTTTAATTAAAATTTTATCTGATTTACCAAGTGGTATATTGTCAAAATTCCAAACATAATTTTCCATATTACCGGTTAACTTAAGATTGATGTAGCGAATTTTAGCATTTTTTGGCAAGGTAGTTTTGTTAATTGATCTTATATCATCGTAAGTTAAAACTTTTCCATCGCTCATTTCATCGCCACCCATATCCATATCAGACATATCCATCCCTTCCATATCCATCATCTCATGAGAAGAAGCCAGATTTGGCTTAGCAATATCTCTGGCCAAAACTTCCTTACCACTACCAATCATCGTTGAGCTATATCCGCTACCATCAATTGCAGTTGCCCTTAACTCATATTGCTGATTATCTGGCAGGCTTACAATTATGTCATAAGTTTCAGCTACCGCAATTGGCAATCTGGTAACTTTAATTGGTAATATATCAACGCCATCAGCTGCGATTACCTCAATATCGCCACCAGCAAACTCAACATTAAAATAGCTTGAAGAGGCGGCATTAACCAACCTCAATCTTATTTTATCAGATTTTTTAGCATCTTTAAAAAATGATTTTTTATGGCCATTTACCAAAAATAGATCGTAACCGACATCCGAAAGATCCATCGGACTCATTTTGGCTAAGGAATCTTTAATTCTTGATTTTATCGCCTTATTTTTGATTACCTGGTCCCAAGATTGCACCGCATCTTTTTTAAATGAATAATAATCACTATCTTTTTTAAGATTGGCCAATACCCGCATCGGTTCTTCATTAATCCAATCAGACAGAATTAGCATTTGGTCATATTTATAACCATATTTCTTTTTTTCATTGATTGTTTTTTTGGGATAAAAAATTAAACCACCAAACATGCCCTTTTGTTCCTGAAAATCACTATGGGAATGATACCAGTAAGTACCATATTGCACTACCGGAAATTGATAGGTAAAAGATTTGCCTGGCTTAATTGGTGGGCTGGTAACATAGGGAACTCCATCCTGATCATTTGGCACCAGAGCGCCATGCCAGTGAATTGAGGTATCAACCTCCATTTTGTTATTAAAAGTAACCTTTAATATGTCACCTTCATTTGCAATAATCTTTGGTCCCGGTACTTTACCGTCAATTGTCATTACAGTAACATTTTTACCAGTAAAATTGACTTCTTTATATTTAATGTCAAAATTATACTCAACTAATTTGGCTTTAGAATTAAAGCATAAAAATACTGTAGCCAGATTAAGAATAATTAAAAATATTATTTGCATTTTACCTCATTTTCTTAGCTTTTATTTTAAATGGTTAGCAATATTATAAAACAATTTTTTATTTTCATAATAAAAATCTATCAATTTTTAATTTCGCCTTTTTTAGGAGCCGGCAAATGCCGTTATTATCCGACTTGCTCAAATTATTTTATTTTGGCAATTGAAAAAAAGGGGTTGTTAAAAGGTTTTTTTGTTGGAATATGGCGGATTTTAAGATGCCATCCCTATTCTAAAGGTGGATTTGATCCAATAAAATAGCGTCACAAACAATGTTACAAATATTTCTTACTGCCGCTTATATCGCAACTCAAGGCTATATTGGCGATGCTGCTAAAAAAAACTCTCTAACTAATGCCGCTACCACCCAAACTCAAGCAGCGCCCAATAATTTGCCAACTGATAATAAGGCGCTGGCAAATCAAGTAAAATCTACTGATTTATTAGCAGAGCTAAATGCAGATTTAGCCAAGGAAAAAGCAAATAATGACCCGTTTGTCAATAAAAATGTTAAGGTCGATGTTGAGTCTCTGGGGTTAGATAATGTTGATAATAAAGAAACTAAAAGTGAAACCTTAGATATTTCAAATCCCGCCGCAAATGTTACTGACGCAAATATCGCCCCTGCAACTAATAGCCAACCACCAAATGACCAAAATAAAACAGATGCCAAGCAGCAAATTGTACCTATTGCAACCCCACCTGCCATAACCACGGCTCAACTGGCGGTAACTACGCCCATTATAACTCCACTTCCACCCGCTACACCACAGCTAACTAAGTCACAGCCAGATAATATTATTAAAAATAATCAGGGATTAAAAATTGCCGATCTGCCAAAAATCAAAGATCAAAAACTAGATGATAAAGCTGCCAAAGCTCCAGAAATAATCGCTAATCCTGATAAAATTATTGATAAAACCCTTAAAAATAAAGAGCAGGAACCAAAAGAAAGTATACTTTTAAAAGTAAAAAAATTAATCAGCGCCGATGAGGAAGCTAAACAAAAAGATGAAGAACCTGAAATAATTGCCAAACAACCAAATGATAGTAAAGCAGTCAAATTAAAGCCTGCAAAAAGTGATGCTAAAATTAAAAGTCGCGATAAAAATTCCGAGCCCCGATTAAAGACAATCAAAATTGATCAAAAGAAATTACAGCAATTACAAGAACAATATTTGCCAGATCCTGAGATTGAAGATAAAAAAATTATCCCAAGAAAAAAAGAGCTGGTTAATTTTTCTACCTACGAAAACCCGCCATTTTTACTTGCAAGATCTTACAGTAAAGCCAATATTAGCACTCCAATTATTTTAAATCGTGATGATAAAATTGATCTGTTATTTAATGCTTTTAGTAATCATGATTTATCCTATTTTAGCAGCGCCTATCAGGAGCTTTTAGAGCCTAATTTAAGAAATAAATTTGGCGATACCATTCTTACTTACGCAACCTTAATGCAGCGCCATGATATTATGGCCTCAATTTTATCTCAAGGAGCGAATCCTAATTTGGCAAATAATTCAGGCTATGAGCCACTTAGAATTGCAATTGAGCTTAATGATTATAAATCGGTACAATTATTAATTGAATCCAAGGCTGACATTAATCATGTTGACCAATATCAAAAAACCTATTTAATGCAGGCAGTAAAAACTGGATTTTTACCAATCATTGACTTATTAATTACCAATAATATCGATATCAACGCGATCGATAATCAAGGCAATAGCGCTCTTGATATCGCAATTAATAATCATAAAAATATAATCGCTAAATTTTTAATCAAAAAAGGAGCAAAAAAATCGCAAGAATAGCTTTATTACCGCTTAAAACAACGAGCTTTTCCATATATTGCGCTTTTAATTTAAAAAGCGTCAACCGCTTTGTTTTGCCATTTTTAATTATATTATCAGCATTATTTATTATTTTTAATCAGACAATTTTTGCTCAAATTGACGATCTTTATAGCAAGGAAAATAATGAAATTGCCGGAATCAGCCCACTAATGGATGCGGTTACCAATAATGATCTTGACGGGGTGAGATTTTTTAGCAAATCTTCAGCGGCAGTAATTAATCAAAAAAATTTTGGTGGCGCTACTGCTTTGCATTTAGCAGCAAGACAAGGCAATTTTGAAATGGCCAGAATATTAATTGAAAATGGCGCCGATGTTAATGTCGCTGATTTTGAAGGCTGGACGCCGTTAATGCGAGCTGCCTTTTTCCAAAATAGCGAGATTGTTGATTTGCTATTATCAAATGGAGCACAAGCTCAAATCGTTAATTCAATTGGCGAATCAGTAATTATACATGCCACTATTTCTGATTGCGATAAATGCCTGAATCTACTATTTAGCAAATTCAATTTTATAAAATATATGGGAATTGCCACCCTAAAAGAGCAGCTAAGCGAGGCCTTTATTATTGCCCGCAACCACGAAAATAAAATGTCACAAAATGCCATTGAGGGCTATTTAGATAAAATTATAAAATTATCCCCGCTAATCATGACTAGAAATGTCGCGCCACAAAATCAATATTATCTTAAAAATCAAAATGATTTTGAAGTAATGCCAACCCCAACTAAACCAATTTACGCTCCAAGCAATCAAGAATTAATCAGCGCCCCAATTCAAGCCTTACAAGCCGGGCAAAATAGAACTAATATTATTGCAAATAGAAATGAGCAAATCATAAAAAGATTTGTTTTTAAAGGCCAAATTCAATCATCAAGCCCATCCATGTCACAAACATCAAGAAACACAATTTATCAAACCACCAAAGCTCGCTTTACCCCTCTCAAACCAATTACCGCCGCCACCAAAACCATCGAAGAAACCCAAAAAATTATTCCAATTAGCCGCTATTCACAAATTACTACCGACAAAATTACCAACCAGCCAGTTATGGTAATCAAAAAATTCAAATTTAAACTGGGGCCAAACGGGATTACTGCTAAAATGTAAGTTTTGGCATAATTAAAAAAATGGGGAAATAAAAAGATTAGATTTTTCTTACCAATAGTGGCATGGCTATGGGGGACAAAGTTCTTGCTTGAAAAAACTGTGCAATTTTGTGACTAAATTTTGATAGTTAGCGCCAAAGAATATAGCATGTCCCTAAACAATTGACACCATTTTCGAGGATATAAGAAAAAGAGCAATAAAATGCTTTAAACAGCAAATAAACTATCAGGATATAGCAGACAGGCTTGATCTTTCTTTAGCTACAGTCAAAAGATATTTGGCCAGATATAAGTCATCTGGTAATTTAAAAATTAAAAAAGAAATAAAGACTGGCAGGAAGGAAAAAATCCAAGATCTCAGTAAGTTAGGAATATTTATTAGAGGCAATAATCACCCGTCTTTAATGGACATGGCAAATAAATTAAGTATTTCAAAATCATCCCTGCACCATGCACTGATTAAAGCCAATTTTACTTTTAAAAAAAGTCATGGCTATACCGGGAACGAAAGGAAGAAAAAAGAAGTGAAATCTTATTATAGAAAGTTGAGTCATTATTTTGATGATAAAATAAGATTGATAGAGATGGTTTTGTTAGAAGCAAAAGTATCAATTGTTTAGGGATATGCTATAGTTTTATAATTTTATTTTTGCAGGTAAATTTTACTCTCATAATAAGGCGCATAAATTATAAATAATATTCCAGATACCAACATTAATCCCGCAAATTGCCAATAATAGCTTGGATCATCAACAGTTATGTACCATTTATTGACAGCCGCAGTTAATAGGTTACCAGCGCTTATTGAAAGTGCATAAAATGCTGAAAATAAAGATTTCATCGAATTTGGGGCGTGTAAATAGGAGATCTCAACGCCGGCTACATACATCAATACCTCCCCGGCAGCAAGTAAGGCATAGGCAAAAACCTGCCAGATGATACTCACCTCTTTTCCTTCATCAAGCAGGATTTGAGCATAGGCAATCACCGCAAATGAGGCGGCAATTATAAAAAACCCAACTGTAATTTTTTTAAAATAAGTTACTTTGGTAAATTTTTCCAGGAAAGGGTAGAGTATGTAGGAGAAAAACGGAGTAAATATTAAAATAAAAATCGCTTCAATAGATAAGACCTGAGATTGATTAAAAGTAAATTTTAAAAATCCCAAATTAATTTCGCGATTCATTTTGCCAGCCTGAATTACCCATGCGCTACCAGACTGATTGATTAAAGAAAAGGCAATTGCAGTAAAGCAAAAAATCATCAATACTTTACTAATTGCTTTTAAATTATCCGAATCCAACACCTCTTTTTTATATTTTTCCCAACCAATTGGCAAAATTGCGACAAACATTTTTCTGCCACTATAAAAAATGATAGTTGCAATTAACATCAAAACCCCAGGGACCGCAAAAGCAATTTTAGAGCCATATTTTTCAAGTAAATAAGGAATAAATAATATCGAAATAAACGCCCCAACACTAACTGAAAAATAAAGCCAGCTATAAGCTTTGGTGATAAGATGA
>CAZUPN010000069.1:0-5170 GCA_964622015.1 uncultured Rhizobiaceae bacterium
AATAATAGATTATTTTTTTTATAAATTTAATTTAAAAAATTATATAATATTATGGATAATGTTTAAGAAGGATTAAGAAAGATTAAAGAGGGTTAAGAAGGATTAGTAAAAAATTTTACTACCAAAAGCGTTGATAATAAAGAGTGCCCATTAAAATAATTATGAATGATTCCCACAGGTTTTGATGAATGATTCCCATAGGTTTCTATGAATGACTCCAATATGATTTTATGAATGATTCCCCTCTATATCTATGAATGGTTTTGGTGCGATATTTATGAGTTCCAAACCCTTGAAAATAAAGGGTTGCCAGAGATAAGAATATAAGAATATATCTAATATCTATGAATGACTCCCAGCTATATCTATGAACAATTCCCACAGGTTTTTAACATGTATAATTTATATCAGAATATAAGTTATACATAAACTATGAATGATTCCCATATGTCTATGAATGGTTTTGGTGCGATACTTATGAGTTCCAAACCCTTGAAAATAAAGGGTTGCCAGAGATAAGAATATAATAATTATGCAATATCTATGAATGATTTTTAAGAATTTCTTTAGAAGTTTTTGTAAGAATTATCTAATAACTATGAATGATTCCCATATATCTATTTATCTGTTTCCAAGGAAATTCTTACTCCAACTCCGTTCATACTGTCTTTTTCTTTAGCGGCTAGAAACCTTATGCCTCTTGATTCTAAGGCCTCTTGTATCTTACTAATTGTACTAACAGATGCTGATTGTAACTTATCATCATTGTTCTCAATATTTTGTAGTGTGGGAATAGAAACACCGCTTACTCTCGCCAATTCTGACTGGCTCATTTTAAGTAATACTCTGGCTGCTTTTATTTGAACCCCAAAAATCATAATTGACAAATTATTTTAAATATATATTATATTATGCAAATACATATTAAAATATGTTAATGCATACTCTATTATGTATAGTCTATAGTGGTTTTTATTGTACCATATTCTAAAAAAAATAAAAGGTCTAATTATTATCAGAAATTACATTATTAAAAAAAATTATTGACAATGTTATTTTTAATAGTTATAACTATCATAACTAATAGTTTTTATTTCAATTAATATTAATTCTAACATTTATGACTAAAAATCGCGCGACCAATCAAATCAATAACCGCTGGGAATCATTCATAGTTATCTTTGTATTTTGTTATATAGCATTTTTAACTCTCTTTCCAGAGGCAGCATTGGCTGGGACTGGTGGGGAAGCTGAGCTAAAAGTAGTTTATGAAAAAACTGAGCAAATTATAAGTGGCTATGGGGCGAAGTTAGTAGCTTTGTTAGCTTTTGGTACTGGTGCAATAGGTGCAATTAAAGGTAACCCTTGGGTCTTTATTCCGGGCTTTGGTACTGCTTTAATCGCTGGTATTGGTCCAAAAATTTTTACAAGTGGGATTGCGGCTTTAATTTAAAATCTACAACTATGAATGATTTACCAAATGATTCACAAGAAGATTTAAAAAGGAAATTAAAGGAAGATATGAATGATGATGTTGAAGAAGAAAAGGCAGTGTCCGCTGATCTTGCGATTCCCATTGCTATTTTAATTATAGTTTTAATTTGTTTATTTTTTAATTTATGAATTTAGAAAAGTTTTATATTCCAAGGCATTTAGATGATGCCCCTAAATTTTTATTTTGGTCAGTTGATGAGGCGATGATAATTCTGATCCCTATATTTTTTGGCATCATGATTAACATGACTATTTTAGCAATATTATTATCAACAGTTCTTTTTAAGTCTTGGAAAAAAGTTAAGGGTTTTGGGGGCAGGGGGATAATACAGATGATACTTTATTGGTATTATCCAAAATCACTTCTTGATCTGAAATATACTCCAGATGCCTCAATTAAACATTATATTTCTTAAATATGCAAACATCTCAATTAATTTTTGAAGCAGAAAAAATATTAAAACAAAGAAATATAGCCATATTTATTGCGGCAATTCTTTTGTTTATAAATTTGTTATTGGCTTTTGTTATTATATCAACTGATAAAGAAATTGTTTTAGTGCCAAATTTTCTCGAGCAGCCATCTATAATTTCTAAGCAAAAAGCCTCGAAACAATATACTGAGGCGCTTACTCGTGATATAGTCAATTTAATGTTAAATGTAACGCCTGAAAATACTGATTATATTGAAAAGAATATATTACAAATCACTCACCCAAAATTTTATGGGCAATTGAAAGTTGCTCTAAACGCTCGCTCTAAGGATATTATTAGCCGCAGAATTTCAACTTATTTTTTGCCAAAAACTATGACTGTTGAAGAGAAAGGTGTTTATGTTATCGGAAATCTTGCAACTTTTTTAGGTAAGGAAGAAGTTTCGAGTGAAGAAAAAACCTATTTTATTGAGTATAGTTTTGAAGGTTTCAGACCTTTATTGGTCGGTTTTGCCGAAATTGTAAAAAATGATAAAAATTAAATTATGAAAAACTTTTTGCTAAAAATTATTGTAGTATTTTTAATTTCTACAAAAGCTTTTGCGGTTCAAAATATTGATATTGAAGATGGATCTAAGTTTAGTGCTGAGATTTCAAAAATTGATGCTAATAGAATCAAGATAGTGGGTGACAGAATAAAATCCATAAAATCCAATGCTAATGAATTAGAGGTGTCGGTAGAGGAAAAATTAGGAGAAATTTATGTGCGTCCCGCCATGGTCTCTGAAAATAAGCCGATTAGTTTGTTTATAGTAACCGAAAGAAATTTTACATATCAAGCTTTGCTATTCCCAAAATCTATTCCTTCTGAACAAATTATATTAAGAAATGATAGCGTGCCTGTAAATAGTGATTATGAAGTTGTTAAAACTTCAAAGAATTCTTATCAGCAACAAATTATTGATTTATTGAAAGCAATGAGAAATAAAAATCAAATTGAAGGATATAGCATTAAGAAAGACCGTAAATCAGTCGATTTAGGGGATTTGAAGATGAAAAGAGAAACAATTTATAAAGGTCAAAGTTTTGTAGGTGAAATTTTCGTATTAGAAAATTCAACAAACCAATTAATTCAGCTTGAAGAAAAAATGTTTTTTAAGAATGGGGTGAGGGCGGTAAAAATTGAAAATAGCAATTTGCTTCCTGATGAGATAACCGAAATTTTTATAGTGAATTAATATGCTTGAAGAAAATAAACTAGCTAAATTAAAGCAAAACAAAGTCTTAGTTATTACCATTTGCATTATTACGGCAATTTTTGCTGTCTTTATTTTTTCTGGTCCAACAAAACCCAAAAATCAAGAATTATCAGATATAATTAATGATTCAAAAAATAAAATTATTCTGTCAGATCCAAATGAAGGCTTGCAGGCAGAGGATAGATGGCTTGAAAATGCTGAACAAAAATTGAGTGATTATGACAATTTTCAGAAAGACTATAATGAAGATAAAAGTGGCTTTGAAAGCAGAATAAGCGAAGTCGAAAAAAAATATAATGAAACCCTTGAAGCACAAGCAGATTTGCTTGAATTGCAAACTTCGGAAATTGAAAGTTTAAAAAATCAATTTAGCGTAAAACAAGAAGCTAATAAACAAGATTATTTTACGAATTCCACCACCTCGCAAACCCAGCAAGTACAAGTTAGATCAATACAAAGTGTAGACTTAAATCTTGAAAATTTAAAGCAAGATAATGGTGAATTTTTTAAAGCGCAAGATTATGTGCCGGCGGGAGCTTACGCTTCGGCCGTTATTATTTCTGGCGTTGATGCCTCAGTTGGGCTTTCTGCTCAATCTGATCCTCGTCCTGTTTTATTACGCGTTCAAAGCCACGCTAAATCTTCAATTTATGATGGAAATTTGCAGAAAGCTGACATTAACGGTTGTATTCTTACTGGTGCGGCAAGCGGCGATTTAAGTAGTGAAAAAGTATATATTAAGCTTATTAAAATGACTTGTGGTAAAGAAAATGATTTATTGCAAGAAATTTCTATAAAAGGTTATGTGGCAGGGCAGGGTAAAAGTGGTGTTAGAGGGAATGTTATTAGCAGAGAAGGAGATTTACTTACAAAATCTTTCTTAGCTGGTCTTATTGGAGGATTTGGAGAAGGATTATCGCAAAAAGTGGCACCTCCACTTAATTTTTCAAACGGTCTTACAACCCAAGGTACTTTAAGCACGGAGGATGTGGCAAGAAAAGGGCTGGGACAGGGTATTTCAAGTTCTAGTGATAGATTGGCAAATTATTTGATTAATCGTGCTGAGCAATATCAGCCAGTGGTAAGTATTCCTAGCGGGATTGAAGTTGAGGTTGTTTTTGTTGAAGGTTTCCAAATAAACGGCAAACCAAAACAAGAATTATCAAAAGAAAATAAAGTTAACTATTAAAATGAAAAAATATTTATTCTTAATTGCTATAATGTCTTTAAATTCTTGCTCTAGCAATGTTAAAGGTAATTGGACTTGTCCTACGCCAGAAGGTGGAAAAGGTAATTGTATTTCAATTAAAGAGGCAGATTTTACGAAGCTATCCACTAATTCTAAACCTGATTTTGATTATTCTAAATCTGAACAAGAAATAAAAATTAATCTTATTGCGCCAAAGTTGTCTCATCTAAAAAAAATTCAACAAACTAAAGATAGTAAAGACAAGTGTGTTATTGGAGACTTTACTCAAGAAAACAAATTTCGCAGTACGGAAAAAGTAGGTAAAATATGGTTCGCCCCTTATATTGATTCTCAAGGATATCATCATATGGATTCAGTAATTTATGTTGTTGATGAAGAACCTAAATGGATTGTGCAAAAATGATAAACATTGAGAAATTACAGCAAAAAATAAATTCGTATCTTGGAGGTGACTCCTTGGGACAGGGTAGCAAAAAGTCAAAAAATGAGTTTTTCACAATTACAGATTTGCTTCCTTACAGATATTATGATGAAGAAAATAAGACATTTATCAATGATAACTCTGTAGGATTTGTTCTTGAATCGTCCCTTTTAATCGGCGCTGATGAAGGTATTATTGATACTCTACAGGGAATGTTTTCTGATGCGATTGAAGAAGGTTGCACTATGCAATTCTTAAATTTTGCTTCACCCCGAATAAATAAGTTTTTTGAAAATTGGCAATTAAGCCGTAATAAAGTGGGTGGAATTTATAAGAAATTGGCGCAAAAAAG
>CAZUPN010000069.1:5180-8062 GCA_964622015.1 uncultured Rhizobiaceae bacterium
AAAGAGTAGAATTTTTAAAAAATTCTAATCATGAATCTATATTTGAATCCTCCCCGTTCACCTTAAAAAATTTTCGCTTAATTATAGCGGTTTCAATTTCTGTAAAAAAGAAAAATATTATTGAGTCAATTACCAAAAGCAATAGTCATGGTGATAGTGAGTCTGACAAGATAGAGATAATTAGGAGGCTTAATTCTTTTAAAGAAAAATTAATAAAAAATTTAGAAACTGCCGGCATTTATTCTTATCAAATGGAACCAAAAAATCTTATTAATTTTATTGATGAATCGGTAAATTTTAATATTTATTCAGATAATAATCTTTCTTATAATGCTCTACAGCCCATTAATAAGCAGATTGTTAATCAAGAAAATAACTTACAAGTTGAGGCTGATCAAATCTCTCTTTTTGCCGATGACGAAAAAAAGAAAGTTAATGTTCGTTGTTTTTCTGTCAGAAATTATCCTGCTTCATGGGCACAGTGGCAATGTAAAAATCTTATAGGAGATCATTTACAAGACTTGCGTAGAATGGAACATCCATTTTTAACATCTTTTGCGGTTACATTGCCATATAATGAAGAAAATTTACGCACTAGAGCTAAGAAAAAGAATTTTAATGCTACACGGTTAGCAGATAGTGAAATGGCAAAATTCATGCCGGAAATGAAAACTACGGCTAAAGAGTGGCTATTTGTTACTGATAAAATAAATTCTGGCCAAAGAATTCTCAAAACAATTTATCAAGTAATTGTTTTTGCTCCACCTCACAAAATTAATGAAGCAGAGGCTTCGATTAAATCAATCTATAAATCTAACGGTTGGGATATCATCAGAGATAAGTATATTAATTTGCAATCTTTTCTCGCTGTTTTGCCATTTACGCAATCAGAAGGTTTATTTTCAGATTTAGAAAAATTAAATCGTACAAAAACAATGGTAAGTTGGACTTGCGCCAATATCGCGCCATTGCAGGCTGAATGGAAAGGTATGGATTCGCCGTGTATGTTATTATTTGGCAGAAGAGGGCAACCGTTTTTCTGGAATCCTTTTAAAAATACCGAGGGAAATTATAATGTCGCGGTTATAGGCAAATCAGGCTCAGGTAAATCAGTTTTTCTGCAAGAAATGGTTGCTTCTCTTCTGGGGTTTGGCGGAAAAGTTTATGTAATTGATGATGGACGATCTTTCATGAACAGTTGTTTTTTGCAAAACGGTGAGTTCATTGAGTTTTCTGATAAATCAGAAGTTTGTTTAAATCCATTTTCAGTCGTAAACGAAAAAGTGATGCGAGAAAATCCTGAATATAAAGGGGAGGTAATAAAGCTCATTAAATCAATGATTCGCCAGATGTGCGAGGGAGAAAAAAGAGAGGGTAGTAATTTAGCAGAAATTTCTCAAGTACAAGATCGTTATATTGAAGAGGTGGTGCAAAAAGTATGGGAGCTGCATGGCCCTAATGCCAGTATTTCTCTTGTTAGAGATGCTTTTTTACAGCACGCAGATAAAAGGGCAAAAGATTTGGCAATTTTAATAATGCCTTTTACGAAAGAAGGTATTTTTGGTAGATTCTTTGAAGGTAAGGCTAATATTAAGCTTGAAAATGCTTTTATGGTTTTTGAACTTGCTGAGTTAAAAAACAAAAAAGAGTTTCAAGCAATCGTGTTAATGTTTTTAATGTTTCTAGTTTCTGAAAACATGTATTTTGGAGACAGGAAAACTCCAATAAGCTTATTGATTGATGAAGCGTGGGATTTGCTTCATGGAGAAGGTTCCAAAACTTTTATCGAAGGATTATCGCGCCGCGCCAGAAAATATTGTGGAAATATTATAACGGCAACGCAATCTGCTAATGACTATTATAAAACTTCTGCAACCATTGCCGCTTTTGAAAATACTGATTGGGTTATTTTATTGGCACAAAAAAAAGAATCAATCGAGCAATTAGCTCAGTCCAAAAAAATTGTTATGGATGATGGTTTAAAACAAACTTTGACAAGTTTAAGAATGGTTGACCATCAGTATTCCGAGTGTTGTATATATGGACCGAGAGGGTACGCAGTTGGAAGACTGATTTTAGACCCTTATTCAATTGCTCTATATTCATCGAAAGCGCAAGATTTTGCAAAAATAAGTGATTTAAAGCAGCAAGGTTATGGTTTGGAAGAAGCCTTAGAAATTATTGTTGATCAAAATTCAAAAACTAAAAATATCAATTTTTTTAATCATATTGATTATAAAAATATTTTAAAACTTGTAGAGCAAGAAGAGCATTCCCATAGCTTTGAAGATGCTTTAGAAATTATTACTAAACAAAAATTTTACCAGAAATTTCCGCAAATTGCTAAAAATTTTTATAATGAATAAATATATGAAAATAATTGAGTTTATCAAAGAATTCTTGGCCAGAATCAAAAATAATTACAAGGTTATTATTCTTATTATTTTTGTCTCTCTACCCATTCAATATATGGTAGCGAGCTATGCTGTAAAAAATAAAATTCCGAGAATCGCGGTAATTGATCTTGCATCTCTAAACAGTGAATTTGTTACAAAAGTTGCTCGTTATCTAGCTGATAATCAGCTGTCAGAAGAAGATCTCGATACGATTACGCAACAATATTTACAGAACTTAGAAGTTATTCTAAAAGATATTAATCAAAAAAATTATATTTTGCTGCAAAAGCAAATGGTGGTTTCTGAAGGTATTGAAGACATTACTCAAGAGGTTGAGAAAGCTCTATTTGAAAGTATTATTAAAAATATAAAAAAGGAGAAAAATGCTAAAAATTAAGAAAAAATATGTCGCCAGAAGAAAATATATAATTATCGCGGCTTATGCAATAGCGATGGCGTTATTTACCATCATCATGGGCAATGCTT
>CAZUPN010000070.1:0-7695 GCA_964622015.1 uncultured Rhizobiaceae bacterium
GGGGAATGGCTTAATCTTAAATAGCTTGGGTTAGATTTGTGATGTTAATTCATGCGGAAATGATGGTGTTTTCGTAGCCCGGTTTGCTTTGTGTTGGTGTTTCTTTTTTTTCATGACAACTGTATTGGGGGTCAGGTATCTTCTAATTAATAATTTTTTAAGGAGTAAGGTTATATATCTGATTTACAACTAACCTCATTATTTTATTTGGTCGATAATTTTTGCAAGAGATTTTTGCCATTTTGGTAAAGATTTTTAATTAATAACGGTAATTAAAACCGGATAAGAACTGATTGTTTATCAATATCAGAAATTATTGTCTATTGATTTGAGCTTAATGCAAATTCTGACTGTTATTTCAGTATTATAATTACTTACCAAAGGGGCGGCAGGGGTTACCGGTAGCGGTTTTATAACCTTAGTTGCAACCCTATCGGTAATTAATACGGTACCACTTGCCGGTTTAACTTTGATTCTTGGCATTGACCGCTTTATGTCGGAAGCGCGGGCGCTGACTAACCTGATTGGCAATGCAACGGCAGCGGTAGTGATATCAAAAATTGAAGCAAAAAATTGCCCCAATGGTTAAAAAAATTGATGAAGAGTTTTTTAGTAAAATAGATACAAAAGAGCGGTTGATGTTGATTAACTATTGGTTAAATTAGCAAATTGAGTATATTAATTATGTTGGCCTAATTGTAAAATAAGCGAGTTCCTTTAAGCAAATATCGGGATTGATATTATTATTGAGACTTTAGGCAATAAGCTAAAAAATTAATATAATTTTTCTCGCAAATCTGTTTCTTTAATTTTATAATCACTTTCCAACTCATTAACAAATTTAACTAACAAAAATTATGTCACTTCTTGATTCCAAGCCGATTTACAAGCCGTTTCACTACCCTTGGGCCTATGATGCCTGGTTAAAACAACAACAAATTCATTGGTTGCCAGAAGAGGTTCCTTTGGCTGATGATGTGAGGGATTGGAAGCATAATTTAACTGCAAGCGAAAAGAATCTTTTGACGCAGATTTTTCGTTTTTTTACTCAGGCGGATATTGAGGTTAATAATTGTTATATGAAGCATTATACTCAGGTGTTTCAGCCAACTGAGGTGCAGATGATGCTTGCCGCTTTTTCCAATATGGAAACTGTTCATATTGCCGCTTATTCTCATTTACTTGATACTGTTGGGATGCCGGAAGCGGAATATACGGCCTTCATGAAGTATAAAGAAATGAAGGATAAATATGATTATATGCATAAATTCGGAGTTAAAACTAAAAAAGACATCGCAATTACTTTGGCGGTGTTTGGTGGCTTTACCGAGGGCTTACAATTATTTGCCTCTTTTGCAATTTTGCTTAATTTTCAAAGATTTGGCAAGATGAAAGGAATGGGGCAAATTATTGCCTGGTCGGTTAGAGATGAAACTTTGCACACTAATTCAATCATTAAATTATTTAGAACTTTTATTTCAGAAAATCCTGAAGTGTGGGATTCGGAGCTTAGGGGCCATATTTACGAAGCTTGTGCTACCATCGTGCATTTTGAAGATGCTTTTATTGATCTGGCTTTTGAACTAGGTAATATTGAAGGCCTGACCGCACGTGAAGTTAAAAGATATATTCGCTATATCGCCGATCGTCGTCTTAACCAGCTTGGCTTAAAAGAAATCTATATGATTGATGATAATCCGCTAACCTGGCTTGATGAAATTTTAAACGGGGTTGAGCATACTAATTTCTTTGAAAATAGAGTAACTGAATATAGCAAAGCCTCTACTTCTGGCACTTGGGAAGAAGTTTTTAATGAAATTGATCAAAATCGCGGCAAAATGCTTGATGTAATTAGTTAAAAAATCAGTTAAAAAATCAGTTAAAAAATCAGTTAAAAAATCAGAGGGCAGTTAAAGATAATAACAAAGATGATAGATAAAATCAAAATTCTAAAAAGAGCTATTTTTTTTACTATTTTCTTAGTAATAACTCTGCTGCCTTTTGGCCTTAGCGCTAAAAATTACACTCGCAGTTTAGTTGTGGTTGCTGAGCCCAATATGTTTCACGCTTTAACCAAAATCGCCAGAATTTATTCTCGGGAAAATAATGTCGTAATATCAGTTAGCTTTGATTCTTCTAATCAATCAATTGATGCTATTGATTCAGGAGAGGGAATCGATCTCTTGATTTCTGCTAATTATTTTCGAATCAAAGAGTTAAGGCAAAAAGGTTTATTTGATATTTATAATTCACCAGTCATTGCTTTTGACAGATTATCATTAGTAACGCCGGTTACTAATTCTCAAATACCGGCCGAATTTAATAAAAAAATCACAATTATTGAGGCAATAAAAACATTAAGTAAAAATAATCTATCGCTAATGATTGATCGCGAGGAATCCTTTCTTGGCAGATATAGTCAGGATTTGATTGATCCAATTCATGATGTCACTTTAAGGCTAGATATCAGATCAGATGATAATAAAAACCAGCTAATTGATGAGGTGGCGGATAATAATTATGCAATTGTGCTTGCCAGCCAGACCAAAAATCGGCGCGATCTTTTTGTTGTCAATAATCCCAATCACGATGATATCAGCTATCAGGCTTTGATAATTGCTGGTGAGAATATGGAGTTGACCCGTGAGTTTGTAAAGTTTTTACAAGATAGCGAGGCCAAAAAAATATTTTCTAATTCCGGCTTTCTTGTCAATTAAGCAATTTTAAAATGAACAAAACCAAAATAGTTGCCATTCTCAACGTTACTCCTGACTCATTTTCTGATGGTGGTAAATTTAATTCCTATCAAAATGCAATTAATCAAATTCAAAAATTAATTAATGAAGGTGCCGATATTATTGATATTGGCGCCGAATCAACCAGGCCTAGTGGTAATACCGTAAAAATTGACGAAGAATGGCAAAGAATCGAGATTATTTTACCTAAGTTAATTGATATTGTCAGGCTTCATAATTTAAATCCAAAAAATAAACAAATCGCAATTAGTCTTGATAGTAGAAATATTGAAACCGCCAAAAAAGCTTATCAATTAGGAGTAAATATCATCAATGATGTTACTGGTCTAAAAGACAAAAAAATGGCGGAGTTTGTGATTAGTAATAATCTAGAGGTAGTTTTTATGCATAGCCTCACGGTTCCAGTAGATCCAAATATTATCATTGATCAAAATCTTGACGTGGTAGCAGAAATTATTGCTTTTGCCTGGCAAAAAATTACTGAATTAATGGCAATGGGAGTTAAAAAAAAGCAGCTAATTTTTGATCCCGGCATTGGCTTTGGTAAGGATTCAAGGCAATCAATTGAGATTTTAAAAAGAATTGACGAATTTAGAATTTTAGATTTGCCTTTATATGTCGGACATTCAAAAAAGAGATTTTTAGATCAGTTAGATTTTAAGCAATTTCAAGATTTGGCGCCAAATTTATGCGAGTTTGAGGCTAAAACATTCAATAATTTTAACCGCGAACAAAAAACTTCTCTAATCTCAAAATATCTAATTGCCAAAAAAATAGAATTTATCAGGGTTCACGATGTAAAAGAAAATTGCATTTAAATGGTGGGTCTGGGTGGACTTGAACCACCGACCTCACGCTTATCAGGCGTGCACTCTAACCAACTGAGCTACAAACCCATTTAAAAGACTATTTTTATATTTACCGCTACCATCTTTGCCATCCCCGCCCACTTGTCATCGCCGAGGGAGGCGGCGATTCCTCTGTCAACAGCTACAGCGGATCCTCGCCTCCCTCGGGGATGACAAAGAAGCTTGGCGGTGATGACAAAGAAAGGGTAGGAATTATCGTGCATAAAGATCAGTTTTTAAGACAACTGACTATGTATACTAAAACAAAGACGGCCAAATATAATTATGAGCTTGCTAAAAGTCAATTTGAAAATCAATTAAATTGCTCTTTGCTGATTCTTTCTTCTAATGAATGTTTGGAATCAAAGAGAATTCTAAATTTAATGCCGCGATCTTCCTCAACTAAAACCTTTTTGACATTCCTGACTTCGTTATAATCAGCGGTGGCGCTTACCGGTCTTAATAAACAATCAATAATCTCAAACTCAATTTTACTGTCTGAGGGCAGTAATGCCCCGCGCCAATTTCTTGGTCTAAAGGGGCTAATTGGAGTTAGGGCTAAGATATTGGCATTAAGTGGGATAATTGGTCCGCGTAACGAAAGGTTATAGGCAGTACTACCGGCTGAAGTTGCGACCAAAATACCGTCAGCAGCTAGATTTTTTAATCTGGTTTTGCCATTAATTTTGATATTAATTTTGGCGGTTTGGTTAGTTTGCCTAATTAGCGAAACCTCATTAATGGCAATATTGCTGTGTAAATCATTGTTAATATCAGTTACCTGCATTCTTAAAGGGTGAATTATTTCCTCTTTGGCATTTTGAATTTTTTCAATCATTTTTTCTTGATTATAGCTATTCATTAAAAAGCCGATAGTTCCGCAATTAATACCATAAACTGGCAGGTTTTTTTGTTCATATTTGTGAAGCAAATGTAACATTAGGCCATCGCCGCCAAGGGCCAGCACTAAATCAATATTTTTAATTTTTGAGTGATTTTTACCGAGATCCTTAAAGCCATATTTTTTGATCAGATTTTTTTTGATCAGCTCCGCTTTTTTATTTTTATCAGCAGCAATAATTGCAATATTTTGATATTTCATAATTTTTGGCCAAATAATTGATATAAAGCAATAGAGGCGGCCGCTCCGGCGTTGAGACTCTCAACTTCCTTATTTAGGTTAATTTTTGCTAAAATGTCACAATTTTTCTTAACTAATTGCCTCATACCATCTCCTTCAGAGCCAATAATTAAAGCAATATTTTGATAGTCCTTAATGTCACTAATTAAAGTTGAGCCGCTGCCATCGAGGCCAATACACCAATAGCCGGCAGCTTTTAATTTTTCGATAAAATTATTTAAACTTGAAATTAAAATCAAATCAACAAATTCAATCATCCCTGATGAGCTTTTGCACATAATTGAGCTTTCTTTAGGAAAATTATGTTCTAAAAAAACGATTTTTTTTACTCCAAAAGCAACGGCACTTCTGATGATAGCGCCAATATTATGAGGATCTTGTAGCTGGTCCATGATTAAAATTGGCGGCAATATCGGTTCTTTATTGCTAGCTAAAAATTGTGATTTTAAATCATAAATTGCAGTTAAAAAATCATGCTGATTACTAGTTTTAAGATAAGAGCAATTAAGGGCCAGACCTTGATTAACCTCATCTCCAACTAATGACCTTAAATGGTTGCCATCAGTTAATTTTATTAATGGCTGATATTTAGCCAGTAGATTATGTTTAGCTAAAAATTCCTGTAAAATTATTTGGCTATTTTTAGTTGCTAAAATTGTAAAAATTTTCCTTTTTGCCTTTAGTAAAATAGTAAAAACCGGATGTTTGCCGCAAATCCACAAAGCGTTATCTTTAGCCTTATTGTCAGCGTTAAGGAGCCAAGGATTTTTTATTTTATTTTTTATTTTTTGATGGCTTTGCTTGTGATTTATCATCTTTTTTTAGGAAAATTTCTATTTTAGCATTTTTAACAATTTCTGAATAATAATTTTTTATCACCTGATGTTTAAGCTTTTGTCTGATATCTTCTTTTACCGCGTCAAAAGGCAATATTCTGGCCTCCCTTACATCATCGAGCTTCATGATATGCCAACCAAATTTACTTTCAAAAGGCTTAGAAATAGTGCCCTTTTTCATGGTCGTGATTATCTTTGACATTTCTTGATCTAGCTTAGTTTGTACAACATAACCAATCTTGCCACCATTTTCGGCGCTGGCTTTATCCAGAGAATATTTTTGTGCTAAATGGGCAAAATCCTGGTTTAATTGATAGCTGGAATTTAATTGTTTAAAAATATTTTCCGCCTCTTCTTTGCTACCAAGTAAAATATGAGAAATTGAATATTCTTTTTTGCCACTAACCTCATCGACTAAGGCAATATATTTATCTCTAACATTACCATCGCTGGTTTGGTCTTTAATTAAATTATCCAAAAACTCTTTTCTGATTAGTTTATTTTTATAATCTAACAGCTTGTCTTTTACTTCCTGACTTTCAGCGATTTTTGAATTTTTAATTTTTTGATCGAGTTCTTTTTCGATATAAATTTGTTTGGCCAAAACCTCAATTGCTTCCTTAGGCAGATCTTTTATTTCAGGAACGCCATTGATAGTTTCTTTTGGATTTTGCTCATTAATCATCTCGAGTAATTTTGCTTCTAACTCTAATTTGTAAATTTTTTGATTATTTACTTTTGCTACCACCTGATCATAATTTGTGCTCAAAAACACTGATTTAGCGAGTAAAATTAATATTGTAGCGATGGTAACTAATAAAAATATTTTGATTATCTTTCTATTTTTAATGCAATTTTTTAAACTTTTCTTAATTTTTAATCTAAGATAATTTCTTCTTTTTAAACGCTTTTTTAAGCGCAGAATTTTCTTTTTCAGTTCGATCATATATTAAAATTCGTTGATTTTAAAGCCATAATAATTCAAAAATCTTAGATCATTTTCAAAAAACATTCTTAGATCATTAATGCCATATTTTAGCATTGCCAGACGCTCAATTCCGATACCAAAAGCAAAGCCCTGATAGCAGTTACTGTCGATGTTACAATTTTGCAAAACATTTTTATGAATCATGCCGCATCCTAAAATTTCCATAAATTTTTGGTTACTGCCAATTTTAATTCTACCTTCATTTAAAGAATAACCAATATCAACTTCAGCTGAAGGTTCGGTAAAAGGAAAAAAGCTTGGACGAAAGCGCAGCTCTAAATTAGTAACGGCAAAAAATCTCATTAAAAACTGCTCTAAGCACCATTTTAAATGCCCCATATTAACATCTTTATCCACCATTAATCCTTCAATTTGATGAAACATCGGGGTATGAGTTTGATCAGAATCTCTTCTAAATACTCTGCCAATAGCGGCAATTTTTAATGGCGGCTTTGAGCCGAGCATTTTTCTAATTTGCACAGTCGAAGTATGAGTTCTAAGGAGTCGGTCATTTGGCAGATAAAAAGTATCCTGCATTTGTCTTGCTGGATGATTTTTTGGCATATTTAGCGCGCTAAAATTATGAAAATCATCTTCTATTTCAGGTCCCATTGCCATCTCAAAACCAAGATCGCTAAGAATCTCTCGTACTTCTTTAATCACTTTTGAAATCGGATGAATCAAGCCAAAATCCTGCTTTCTTGCCGGAATTGTGACATCAATTTTTTCTGCTGCTAATTTTTGATTTAATTCTAGCATCAAAAATTGCTCTTTTTTATCGCTGATTTTTTTGGTGATCTGTTCCTTGGTAATATTAAGATTAGCGCCAAAAGATTTTTTTTCTTCAGCGGCAAGATTTTTTAAATTAACAAAAAGCTCAGTTACCAAGCCCTTTTTGCCCAAATATTCGATTCTCAGTTCCTCGAGCACTTCTTTATTTTTGACATCATCAATTTTTAAATTAAAATCAGAGATGATTTTTTCTAGTCTGTGCATTTAGCGATTAAATTAAGTTTAAATCTGAAACTTGTAAAAATTCTTCGCTTGTCATTCTCACGAGGCATTTTTGCATAAATCAGTAGCACAAGATCCTCACATTTGTCATTCCGGCGAAGGCCGAAATGAC
>CAZUPN010000071.1:0-2213 GCA_964622015.1 uncultured Rhizobiaceae bacterium
CGTCAGCTTATTTTAATCTAGCTTTTAAATTGACACGGAATGTTGGACGTTCTCGTAAGTAGAAAATTTTAGTACTTTACGACTCGCGAGCACTCTACAAAAAACTATCAGATTAAATTAAACTATTACATCTAAAAGATAGTCCTTTCAGGTTTTACAGATTGTTTAGGCGATGGAGAGTTATCTGGAACTCTACTTCTTATCGCCTGATCTAAAATAAAATCATATACTACACATAGTTCAGCGGCTATTTGAGCAACAGTTTTTGGAGGATTATTAATAACTACAATACTTGTTATCTCTCTAATCAAAGGATCTTTATATCTGGCATCTGGATGAGAAAAATAATTACGCATTCTATTATCAAACTTTGTTTGTGATAATTCAGGGAAAAATTGTAACTCACTTAATATGGGCTGAGTTATAGTGATAATTAAAAATTCTACCGCTTGACAAAGGGTTTGATCAGATTTGATTCTCTCTAGAACTGGATGACCATCTTGCATAATACTGATTGTATGAAAACCAAATGTAGCCTCTCTTAAGCATTGATCTTTAATATCTCGTCTACCTGCCGGTGATAAAGCTAGATCGCTAAATCCATTTTCTCTGGAAATTTCTGAATCAATATCATAACCAGTAACCCCAATTATATCTTTTAATTCCAAAATTAACTTATGTACTAATTTTATTCTATCTATACGTCTTCTTTGCTTTGAATCATGAGTCTCCGGATTAACCTCAACCAGTTTGCAGAAAAGTTTTTCAAGAGGCCCACATTTTTCCTGATGGTAGTAAGATTCATCAAAACTTATTCCGATTCTTTTTAGTTCTTTTAAAAACTTATTATACTCAGCTTCAATTTTTTTATAATCATTTTTTTCATCAATTTTTTTTGTTCCTAAGAGGAAAACTTTAAGATTATTTCGTTTTTCTTTTAGCTTTTCTCTTTTTAATAAGTCATCTTTATATTCGTCAAAATTATTTGTAGCAAAAAATTGCTGATCTATGTTGATTTTTTCTCTTTGTGATTTTATTTCTCCGATTTCTTTTGCAGTGTTATCCAATTCGATAATATCAATATCTTCAAATGTTATAGATAGCTCTTCTAGCTTTTTTCCTAGTCCAGTGAAATCATAATCTGGTGATTCAAAATATTTTTTTAATTTTCCTGTTTTTGCTTTGATGTCTTTATCGACACCAATAATTTTTTCAATTTTCTGCTTTAACTCTTCTCCTTTTTGCTTAATCTTGTCATTACAATCTTTTAAACGATTATAAATTTCCTCATATTCACTCAAATATTTACTTTTGTTTATGAGGTCAATTTTCTGTTGTTTAAAATCTTTTGATAACTCAATTTGTCTTTTGCTAATAGAAAGTATTTCTGGCAGTGCGTTTGATTGATCTCCAGTTAAATCAATATGTTGCAATAGTTCTTGCTCAAAGTTTTCTTTATTAATATTTGGATTATGATTTAGAATTCGTTTAATATTATCAGTTAATATTTTATTACCTTCTGTAATCTTTTTTATTGCTTTATCTAGCAAGTTATTGTTAGTTGAAAATTCTCTACGATTTTTTCTTATTTCTTCACATAAAGTTTTATATTCTGCATTTTGTTGTTCTGCGTAATGCTCTTCATAATTAAAATGATCAAGTTTTAAAGTGGCAATTCTGAACTTAAATTCTTCAAAACTTTTTATATTATCTCCAACATCTCCTAATATTTCTTTTAACAGACCTTGAATTGCCGGAACCTTGTCCAAACCATTATCTTGATTTGGATAGGGAATCATCCTATCTACCAATTCATCAGCTAATTTTTCTTCGTCAGTTTTAATTTTTTTATCACGGGATTTTTTGTCTGATTTTTTATTTTGATCTGCTGTTTGTACCGCTGTAACTTTAGCCTTTAAGATCTTTTGTCCAGTATCAAGCTCTAAAGTTTTGATTTTTTTCCATAACTCTTCAGGGCTATGTTCTTCCGTCAGAATCGGGAGGGTTTTTTGTTTACTACTATCAAATTTTTGCTGAAACTTTATTTGAGTGCCAATTACATCAAAACCTAAGAAATCAGCTCTGGATTGGTCACGTATAAAATCCAAAAGTTGAGGCAATTCTTCTGTTCCTAATTTTGATAATTTATCTCTTGCATCATAAAGTTCGATTTTTCCTTCTGCTTCTACAAAAATGGATCTTTTGAGATGCTC
>CAZUPN010000071.1:2223-7517 GCA_964622015.1 uncultured Rhizobiaceae bacterium
TCTCCTGATAGTTGCATCAGCCTCAATCGCGAAAGTTGCTTTACCTTATCTGACGAAGTTGTTACACTTAAGGACTGTAGCCTTTTATCAAAATCCTCACAAACTTGTAAATCATAAAAAAACCCTGTAAACTTCTTTATTAAATTAGCTACTGGAATTCCATTTTGGCTATTTTGCAAAATATTATTTAAAGCTTCTCTTAAAGATCTTAATCCATGTTCTTGATCTTGAATTACGTCAATTATAACATACCGACGCATGTTATTAGAAAATTTATAATGCTCTGTTATGGCTACTAATATTTCTCCAAAAGATTCCAAATGATGCCAAGGAATATTTTTATTTTTAGGGTTATTTTTAATCGTCCAAGATATTTTTTCTGAAAGCTGGCAAATTCTTCTTAGATTAGTAAGTGTGCTTCTGGTATCAACTATTCTTCGAGTCTTTGGAGTTTCTATCTCTAAAGTCTTACGAAAATAATCATTAAGCATCTCATCATAATAACTTTCGTCATCAAAACCCTCTTCATAATCATCAGGAAAGATGTTTGTCTTTTCCTCACCTTGTCCAGAAGCATAATTAAAAGCTTCTTCATAATAACCAGGCTCTCCAAAAGCCATTAGAGATTGTGTATGAAGAGCATCTTCTATGGCTTGATGTTCTAATAAGGCCGGATTCGAACTACAATCTTCTAAAATCTGATCACATAATATTATCATTTCAGCTATTTTCTTTTGATCTTCTTGTAAAATTTGTTCATCTTGTTCGCTTATATCAAGCTCTTCTATTTCACATATCTCTGCTTCATATGAAAATGATCTTATATTATGTTCTTGTCTGTAGCCAAAATTAAGTTCTGGCGCATAATTATCCAGCAGCTCCTGATGTTGCAACCTGATATACATAATCGCTTGCTGATTACAAACAAATCTAGTAATATTACCATTGACAATATACAGCATATTCTCAACCATAAGAGCACCGCAAGATGTTGCATCTTGCTGAATTAATCCATCAACTTTCTGTATATTAACGTTTGCGCTAAAGGAAAACCTTAAATTTCTTAAAACACTGTCCGGAATTTGTCCTCCTAAAGAATCAATATAATCAATTCTTTCTACTATATTTTGGCTTTGATAATGTATAACGATGCCAACCCAGTGATTACGATTGAGATTGTATGGCACAAGTAAAGTTCTTTGAGCATTATACCGTTCTCTCTCCTCTTGTAAGTGAATAACAAGCTGATTATTTTGTAAATTTATTGAATCATCATGAACGTTATCTATCGGAGCAATAGAACACACATTTTGAAGATTTAAGCTTTGCAATATCAGGCTTAGCAACTTATCAACATCATTGTCTTCATACTCATATTTAGGATTAATTTTGATTTCTTTCATTTTAAGTTGTTGTTAAATATTTTAATAATTAATAACCTGTCGTACCATTTACAAAGTGGCTATCTTTAAGAAGAAATACCGACTAAGCCTTGCTTTTATAACAGAAATTTATTCATTATAATTTGGGCAATAATTTTCAAAATCAAAGTACTATAAAAAATAATGCACTTGTTTCACTATTTTAAAGCCTTTTGATACAATGCTATATTTTTGGCTTTACTGTTCGAATCCTTTATTTTTATATTAAATGAAGCTACAAGAACTGCAACAATGATATCGCTTTGAACTGACCCCCTTCCCTGATCTTGCTAAAAAAGAAGGGATTTCGGTACGCCAGGTAAAAAAAATTTATTTCCTAAATTATTTATCACCTTATATAGTAGAAAAAATTATCCTTAACGGCGACAACCCAAAAAACCTTAAGATCAGTGATTTTTTAGAAGGTTTTTCAATTAGTTGGAGCGAACAGGAAGAGTGGCTCAAAAACAGATATGATATAAAAAAATAATTAAGAATATATGAAAAATTCAATATTTTTTCTAAAACCTATACGTTGGAAAGATGGCGCATATCATTCATTAAACATACTACATTGCCTTAATAATCAGGCACAAGGAATTGTAACTTCTTTATATTTAGACTTAAATATCCTGTCTAAAATGCGCCAAGTGATAAAAAAAGAAATAAAATATGAAGATACATTTTTAGTAGAATTTGTAAATATCATTAAACCATTGTCAAAACTTGTATCTATCTCTCCCGGATTTGCTTTAGAAGAAGTGAGATGTAATTATCAAGAAGATATTTATATTGCATTTGAAGAATTTATAAAAATTTATTTACCAGAATTGACTGATGCTTATAATGCCCTTCCTTATCAGATTATAAAAGACAAATCCTCTGAATTTAATTGCTTACATCCGCTGACTAAGCAAATGTTAATTAGTGGCTACTCTACAATGTTACTTATGCACTATATAAGTTTAGATAAAAGCCTATCCGAAATGGATAAGTTTGTAAAATTGATTGATATTATGTTAAGAGAAGTGGGGATGATCGGAGCAGTAGAATCTATGCTTGCTGCGTATTGTTTTTGCAATACTTCATTTTTAGATAACGATTTGAAGTTAATGGTTAATAATTTCTTTAAACGCTCAGGAAATCACAAACAGTTACGTGACAATAGCCTAAATGTAGCTTGGGATATAGCTTATTATAGAACGTTGGCTTTTATAGAAGTTGAAAAAATCAGCGGTTTTCAAGAATGCTGGCTTGTTACTGCAGATAGAGGAATAAATGTATTATCTAAATATTTATTTTATCTAAAGGGACAAGGAAATTGCACAGTCCTAATGTCTTCTGATTTACCAGAAGTTAAGCTATTTTATGAAAAATGCCAGGAATATTATAATCAAATGATGTCAAATAGAAGTCAGGCGCTTTCCAGGGAGATAAAATTAGTAAAATTTGAAATGCTAATACAAAAATTAGAAGATTATTTTCTGAAGAATAAGAAATTGGATTTCTAAAGAAATTTTTTTTGAAAGTTAGATTTTTCTCACTAGGTTTATTATGGCTGTGGAGTGAAGGTCAAATAGTTACCGGTTTGGAAGGGAAGGATTATTTAAAAAATGGGTACGGTTCAAAGCTTTAGCCATAATACCTCCAAATTCGATTAATAATTTGGTAAAGTTTAAATGGTTTTAGTTAAGAGTATAGATTTTTAGTTTGGTATAGTCCTTGGCAAAATGGTATGCAGGAATCTTTCTATAAAAAATTTAAATTTAAATTAGGACATCCTAAATGCTATGAAACTCTAGGTGAGCTAGTTGATGCTATCTCCCATCAGATTTATTATTATAACAATAAAAGAATTCATACAGCGATTAAATGCCCAGCTGCAGTTTTTTATCAGCGTTGCCAGATGGGAGGATAAATTTTAATAAAGTGCTTTCACACGAATTTCCGTGGTGGTGTTTTTAAGAGGTTTTTTTGTTGATAAATTTGTATCAATTAAGAAAATGAATTTGTTGATGAATTGAAGAGTGGTGTTTGTTTAGAAAATGGGTACCTTTCAACCAAATCAATATGGTAATTATTCTAAAGACGACAATTATTTATCGAATTCTTGTTTTTTTTGTCTTCTTTTTGTTATTAATTATATGTTTTTGTAATTAAATATAAAATTGCTTGCAAAAGTCATCGATAAGCAGAATATGGAGATTAATTATATTTCAGTCATTTTTCTTCTCCTTTAAGTGTTTTTATATAAAGTTTACTTTAAGAAAAAACAAAAACATTATTGAAGTATATTATGACTAAATACAAGAAAAATTGCGAATTAAAAAATAAGCAAGATTGGGATTATTTTTTAATAAAATTATAAATATCTAAGGATATATTTATAATTTTATTAAAAAAACGCTAAAAAATATATCGCAAAAATTAAAGTGACTGCAACTTACTCAATTATGAGCAAAACCTTGCAAGTAAAGTCTAAAAAATAATGAAGTTGCTAAATAAGCTTTATACTAACCAATTTTTTTAATAACATGGATGAAACTAATCCACTAATAGCCTATAATTCTGCAGCAGAAGCCAGAAAGAAAGCGCAAAAAGAATTTTCGGAGACGCAAAAGATAAAAACAATAACTGGCACAAGACTTGAAAAAATTATATCATCTTTTGGAGCAAGTCCCAGTAATCCCAATTTTTTTATAGAGGATTGTCTTATAACTTTTATAAAAAAGATTACTTTAGAAAATAAAGAATTAGCAATTAAAAATGAGTTGGCTTTAATAAAAGATGCAAAGTCAGAAATTAAAAAACAAGGAAAGACTGCTAGCAATAATAAAAAAGAATTAGGGAGAATTGGCGGTGTTAAAACCTTATTAGGATTCGGTAATAAGGAACAAAAAGCCTTAAAGGATAAAATTGTAGATCACGAAAAAAATCATAAAAAGTTTAACGAAAACGTAGAGTCACTTAATAATTTAATTGATTCTCCCGATGACCAAGAACAAGAAGGAAAAACAAAGTTTAAGTTTAAAGATTCAACAAATATATTAAAAAATTTAGATAAGAATGATAAAAATCTTAATCCTAAACTTCAAAACTTACTAAATTGGTTAAACGATAATAAAGAAATTATTAAACAGAATGATTCTAGTAGTATTGAAAAAATAAAAGAGAAATTAAAACAACATCAAGTTGAAGTTTTTACAGAAAAATATGTAGAATTATTAGGCACATGGCAAGAAAAAAATAATAATGCATCAAAAAGAAATTTCAAGGGATTAGAAGAAAAACTTACCCAATTAAATATTTTAGGTGCTGTAGAAGATAAATATAATGAAAGAACTTCAAGTTTACCACAACCCAAACAGATTAAAGAAGGACCTAAGACCGTTGAGAGTGCTAGAGAGTCTAAGTTAGAAATGTTGCTAAAAGAAAGAAAGGCACCCAACAAGAACGTCCAAAACTCCGTGTCAATTTAAAAGCTAGATTAAAATAAGCCGACACTTATTTTAATTCAAGCAAGTTACTAATTTTAAATTGACAAACTTTATAACAAAAAAACAACAATCAAATCAACAATACAGTAACCTGGATTCTTTCAAACGCGAGGCAATAGAAAAAATCTATCAAGGAAAGCCACTAACTGGCAAAAATGGTATTTTAGTGATATGATCAAAGAAATACTAGAAACCGCTTTAGGCGAAGAATTAAATCAGCATTTACAACAAGAAAAGCAATATCTTGGCAATGATTGTGATAATCGTAAAAATGGCTATAATTCTAAAACTGTTAAAACCAAAGATTCAGCTTTTATTTTAGGGGCCTGTTGAATTCCAATCTCCAAAAACCTAAATTTTTAATATTTTTTCTTGA
>CAZUPN010000072.1:0-7334 GCA_964622015.1 uncultured Rhizobiaceae bacterium
CATAATCGTCATTAAAACCGATGAACCAGGCATCGCGGAAATTTTGGCTGGTGCCGGTTTTGCCATAGATGTTTTTGGCGATATTGGCATTTTTGCCGGTGCCATTTTCTACTGCTTCGCGTAGAACTTCTTTGATATAATTTTCGGCTTTTTTAGGAATTATTTTTTCTAGCCCTGAAGATTGTCTTTGATAGATGATGTTATTTTCTAAATCGCTAATTTCTGCAATTGAGTAAGGAATAACCGGATAGCCATCATTAGCAATTGCGGTGTAAAGACAAATTAACTCAAGAGGGGTGACCTCAGAAGTGCCAAGGGCAATGGTGGCATCATTTTTCTCAATTTTTGAAATTATGCCTAATTTTTTGGCATTGGTAATTAACTGCTCTTGGTTTATTTTGTAATTTAACTGCACTGCAACTGAGTTAAGAGAATCAGCAAATGCTTGTTTTAAAGAGACTTGGCCGTGATATTGTTTGTCGTAATTTTCAGGATTCCAATTGCCAATTGCGGTTTTTTTATCTTCAAATAGATCATCGGGGCTAAAACCATTTTCAAAGGCGGTTAAATAGACCAGAGTTTTAAAGGCTGATCCTGGCTGTCTCTTGGCATAAATTGCCCGATTAAACTGACTTTGATGATAATTTTTACCGCCAACCATACCAAGAATGGCACCATCTTTGGCCATTACAATAATTGCTAATTGCGAAGTAGCGATTTTAGCGACATTTTGTTTAATGAATTTGTCGGTAGTTGCTTCTAATTGCTCCTGAATTTTTTGATTCAAAGTAGTTTTGATATTAAGATGCTTAATCTCATTTTGTTCTAAAGACAGATAATCCATAAATTGATCGCTAACATAATCGGCGAAATAAAATTTTAAAGCAGGATCGCTTTTATCATTAATTTTGGGATTTGCTTTGATGACTTTATTTTTAGTTAAAAATCCGGCCTCAATCATATTATGGATAACTTCTTTGGTTCTTAATTTAGAAAGCTGAGGATTATTTTTTGGAGAAAATTTTGATGGTGCTTTGAGTAAGCCGGCAAGCAGTGCCGCTTCATTTAAATCAATTTCTGAAATTGATTTATCAAAATAAAATTTTGCCGCATTATTAACGCCATAATTTCCAGAACCAAAATAGGCGCGATTTAGATAAAGAGTTAAAATTTGTTCTTTAGAAAAAGTTTTTTCTAATTCCAAAGCCAGCAATATTTCTTCAATTTTTCTTTTAAAAGTTTTTTTGGGACTTAAAAATAAAAGCTTAGCTAATTGCTGAGTAATAGTACTGCCGCCCTGAGCTAATCTGCCAGATTGATAATTAACAATTGAGGCCCGGCTAATTCCAAGCAGATCAACGCCAGGATGTTCAAAAAATCTACGATCTTCAGTTGCAATTACTGCGTTAATCAAATTTTGTGGTAATTGATAAAATTTAATATCATCTTGATAAATATTGCCAAGGGTAGTAATTTTTTCCTGGTTAGAATAGTTGATATTAATTATCTGCTTTTCATTTTTGGTCTCTAATTCCTGAAGACTTGGCAAATTGGCGTAATAATAGCCAATGATAATAGTCAGAATCAGAGCGCTCCAAATTCCAAAAATTATTATCCATTTAAAAACAGATTTAATAAATCGCATTAGTTGGTTTTAAAGATTAAATGAAAAATGAAATTATAATTTTAAAAGATCGCCAGCTTCTTGAAATAACCGGGGTTGATTGCAAGAAATTTTTACAATCTTTAATTACCAATGATCTTAATAAATTAGCTTCTGAGCAGCTAATTTACTCTGCTTTACTTAATCCACAAGGTCGTTTTTTATATGATTTTTTTATCTTTAAAATTGGGGATAAAATATTTTTAGATTGTTATGCTCCAAGGGCGCAGGAAATTCTTAAAAAATTAGGTTTTTATAAATTAAGATCTTTAGTTGAGATCAGGATTGTCGATAATTTTAAAATGGCGCAGATCTTTGATAAAATTGATGATTTTAATAATCTGGCTAAAAATTGTCATATTTTTTTAGATCCGCGGACTCAAGAGATGGGGTATAGAATTTTTTTTAAAGATTGCGGCCATTTTGCTACTCAAAATCAATTGTCAATTAGTGATGATCAAAATCGCTACCATCTAAAAAGAATATTACTTAAGATCGCAGAAGGCGAATATGATCTGGCTTATGACAAATCCTTTATTTTGGAATATGGTTTTGATAATTTAAATGCCATTGATTATAAAAAGGGCTGCTATATGGGTCAGGAAGTTACGGCCAGAACCCATTATCGCGGCCAAATTCGCAAAAAATTATTTCATATCCAAATTGATTCTTTGGTTGCAATTGAAAAAAATGCTGAGATAAATTATCAGCAAAAGGTAATTGGCTTGGTATTATCTTCAGTATTTAGCGAAGGTAAGCTCAATGCTTTAGCTTTGATCAGAATTGCTGATGAAGAAGATTCAAATAATTATGATTGGCAAAATCAATTACAGTTTATGGATAACAAAATAACAATTATTAGTTAAAATGCAGATCTACTTACCGATAGCAGAAGTTCCGGTTGATATCTTCTTGATTTTGTTACTTGGTTTAGCTAGTGGATTTATGGCCGGGATGTTTGGAATTGGCGGCGGCTTTTTATCAACGCCGTTGCTGATATTTATTGGGGTGCCGCCTTCAATTGCAGTTTCTACTTCGGCTAATCAAATTATCGCTTCTTCATTTTCTGGTTTTCTTACTCATTTAAAACGTAGCACTGTTGATATAAAAATGGGGCTGTTTTTATTGATCGGCGGTTTTCTTGGCTCGACATTTGGAGTTTTTATTTTTAAAATATTACAAAATACTGGCCAGATCGATATTGTAATTTCACTATCTTACGTTATTTTCCTTGGCACCATTGGGGTTATGATGTTAATTGACAGTGTTAAAATTTTGCTGGAAAAATATTACGACATAATTTTAATTAAACGGCCAAGCCATAAATTGGCCAGATTCTTAAGAAAAATTGACCTGCTGCCGCTACAAACTTATTTCCCAAAATCAAATATTAAAGTTAGCGCAATTGCACCAATCATTATTAGTTTTGGGGTTGGAATATTGGTTTCTTTGATGGGGATTGGTGGTGGATTTTTAATCTTGCCGGCGATGATTTATATTTTGCGGATGCCAGCTAATGTTGTGATTGGAACCTCGTTATTTCAAATGGTCTTTATTGCTGCTAATACTACTTTTTTACAGGCAATTACCAATAATACTGTAGATATCGTACTTTCTTTTCTAATGATTGTTAGTTCAGTTTTTGGCGCTCAAATTGGCTCAAGAGTAGGTCGTAAAACTGATGCTGATGATTTAAGATCGTTACTGGCATTATTAATTTTGATCGTGGCAATTATAGTGTTAGTTGGTCTCTTTTTACACCCTGATAGTTTATATAATGTTGAAATTATCAAATGAAAAAATTTTACTTAAATATATTGCTGCTGGTTATTTTCTTAATTCCAAATGCCAGTGCCAATCCGATAATTTCAGCTATTTCTACTAATCAAATTAATATCGATACAAATTTTAACGGCGCTGAAATTTTATTATTTGGAGTAAAATCCGAAAGAGGCGAGGTGGTAATTGTGCTTAGGGGTCCAAAAAAGAAATATCTGGTTACTAAAAAGGAAAAATTATTAGGAATATGGCATAATGGTAAGCGTATGGTTTTTAAGGATGCTAATAGCTATTATTCGATATTTTCGGTTTCTGATGATTTAGACTTAAAAACTACTTTGCTTGATGATTTGGAACTGGGGCCAAATAATTTAAAGTTTGAGACCGAAGAACAAGATCAAAAATTGCAGGAAGCATTTAAATTACAACTAATAACCAAACTAAAAAAAGACCGGCTATACACAGTTAATCAAAAAAATATTGAATTTTTTGATGATAATCTATTTGAGGCGATATTAAAATTTCCCAAAAATATTTCTTACGGCGTCTATACTGCCGAAATCTATCTAATCAAAGATAATAATCTGACCGCTTTCCAATCGATACCGATATTTGTTAATCAAGTGGGTAATGAGGCCAAAATTCGTAATTTTGCTTACAATGATTCCTTTTTATATGCTATAATGGCGGTTTTAATTGCAATTTTAGCTGGCTTTGTTGCTAATTACATATTCTCGCGTTTTATTCATAAATAAATTTAAAAGAAGCAAATGATTAGAGATAAATTAACCGGACTCAAAAGATTAAGAAATATCAAAAAGCAAAAAGAAAAAATTGCTGAAGAAATGCTTGAGCAAAAAAATAGCGATCAGGATTTTAATCTGAGTACGCCCACAATCATGGTTTGTCTTGATATTAATAATGCGTCAAATGTAGTGCTAAAATATGCCTGTTATCAGGCTAAAAAAAATGGTTTTGGGGTACAAATTTTATCAGTCATTGAAAATTCCCATAAGGATTTATTATTTGTTTCAAGGGCAATTGCTAAAGAAAAGCGTTTTTCTTTAGAGCAGCATTTAAACAAATTAATTGATGAGGCCTATCAGGAAACTGGTGTTATTGCCAGTATTTCAATTAAAGAAGGTGATATTATTGCTGCCATAATTGATGAAATAAAAACAACTCCAAATTGCGTGATGTTGATTTTTGGTAAATCTCAGGATTCTTCTTCTGATAATACCATCTTGCCTAAAATTTCTAAACAAATCGGCAGTAAAATTAACGTACCGATAGTAATTGTGCCACAAAATTTGAGTAATAATATTTACCATCAATAATTATCAAATGTCACTTTTTCGCCAGTTTTTTACGGTTTCTTTTTTTATTTCGCTATCGCGTATTTTAGGCTTTGTTCGTGATATTTTAATTGCTAAATATCTTGGCGTTAGCATATTTTCTGATGCTTTTTTTGCTGCTTTTCGCTTGCCTAATTTTTTCCGCCGGGTATTTGCTGAAGGCGCTTTCAATTCAGCCTTTGTGCCACTTTTTGTTGCAAAAATTAATGCCAAAAATGATCTTAATTTGGCCACCAATTTTGCTCGCAATATTTTTTCTTTATTATTTTATATTTTGCTGATTTTAGTGATTATGGCTGAGATTTTTATGCCTGAGGTTACTAAATTTTTATTTCCGGGATTCTTAAAAAATCAGCAACAATTTGCTCTAACTGTTGATTTATCAAGAATTACTATTTTCTATCTGCTATTTATTTCTTTGGTTTCCTTATGTTCAGGGATACTTAATTCTTTAAATAAATTTGCAGTTCCAGCTGCTTCGCCCATTATCCTTAATGCTACTTTGATCTTTTCAGTGCTTTTATTTGGTAAAATGGCGCCAACTTACGCCCATGCTTTATCTTATGGCGTATTTATTGCCGGAATTTTACAATTTTTATGGGTTTTTATTTTTACTTTTAAAGCTAAAATTTTGCTTTATCCGGTTTTGCCACAATTTGGCCATGATTTGAAGATTTTTTTTAAAAAATTATTACCCGGAGTCATTGGTGCTAATGTTATGCAGATTAATCTTTTAATTGATAATATTATTGCTAGCTTAATTGCCGGGGCGGTATCTTATCTTTATTACGCTGATCGCATCAATCAATTACCACTGGCAATGATTGGTATTGCAATTGGCACTGCATTATTACCAAATTTATCTCTAAAAATAAAAAATGGCCAGTTTGACGAGGCGATAAATTTGCAAAATAAAGCTTTAGAAGTGGGGCTAATTTTGGTAATTCCCGCAACTCTAGCCTTGGTTTGTTTAGCTGATCCAATTATTGCAACTTTATTTAAAAGGGGCGCCTTTGGTGATAAGGAGACTGAGTTTGTTTCAAGGGCTCTGCAATTTTATTCGCTTGGCCTGCCAAGCTATGTTTTAGTTAAAGTAATGGAGCCATCATTTTTTTGCCGCAGCAACACTAAAACACCAATGACAATTGCAATGATTTGCCTGGTTAATAATGTAGTTTTTAATTTCTTATTTTATAAAATATTTAATCTTGGATATATTGGAATTGTGCTTTCTTCGGTGATTTCATCCTATCTAAATCTAATCTTATTGATCACGCTATTGGTTAAAAAACATTATTTTCATTTTGCCAAAGGCTTTTTAGTCAAGCTTTTAAGAATTATTATACCTGCAATTTTAATGGCAATTATGTTAATGATGGCTAATGATTATTTTAGTCTTAATAATAATTTAAGCCAGATTGTAAAATTAACAATTATGATTGGCGCCGGGCTTTGTGTTTACGGCTCTGCATCCTTGCTTTCCGGAAGTTTTAAAACCGTCTTAAGCACTAATTTGTTTAAGCGCAAAAAGAATAAAATAAATTTATGAATAATTCAGTCCAGCTAAAAATAACCGCCATTAATGATTTTGGCAAAGCCTATGGCAAAATTGCTGAGCAAGACCGCCGGTTTTTTGTTAATAAGGCGGTAATTGGTGATGAAATAATTGCTAAAATTGTTAAACAAAATAACAAATTTATTGAAGGAAAAATCGTTGAGATTGTTAAAAAAAGCGAATATAGAATCGAGTCAGATTGCAAGTTTTTTTACTCTTGCGGCGGTTGTAATTTTCTTAATTATCAAGAACAATATTATCAACAAATAAAATCCCAAACCCTATCAGAAATTTTATTAAAAAATAAGATTTTTGCTAATCAGGAAATAATTGCTAAAAAAATAAATTTCTTTTGGCTTGGCCAAAGATCAAGAAGAAAAGCGGTTTTTCAGATTGATAAAAATAATTTACTTGGCTTTTTTGCCAGCCAAAGCCATGATTTGGTAAGTATTGATGATTGTTTATTGCTTGAAAAAGAAATAGCGGATTTAATTCCGGTTTTACAAAAATTTTTACTTGAATGTGAAAAAAATTTCTTCTCATCAGCAATTGTAACCTTATTTGATAATGTTACGGATGTGGTTTTGGCAATTAATGAAAATTTAAATCATAATTTAAATCAAATTTTTGAACCAAAAAAAGCCAAAAAATATATTACCTTCGGGCAAGCTAATAATATCAATTTATCATATCGCGCTAAAGATAAAACCGCCGCGTTATTTTTGCTAAAAAAGAATCAGATTTTTCTAACTAAATTTAAAATTGATCTTGATTCAGAGGTATTTATTCAGGCCTCAAAAATGGGCCTAAAAATTATTTCACAAAAAATAATTGCAATTATTAAGGCAAATAATTCAAGTGATAATAAAATCAAAAAAATCGCTGATTTATATTCCGGCTTTGGTTTTTATAGTTTAGCAATCATTGAAGAGCTTGAAGATGTAATTGATTATTGACTAATTAAGTAAATTAAATAGTCGCG
>CAZUPN010000073.1:0-7162 GCA_964622015.1 uncultured Rhizobiaceae bacterium
AAAAATAATCACTCCATAATTAAACAAGATAATCATCAATTCAAGATCCCCCCAAGGATCGAACAATCATTATCAACTAATTCTAAAAGAAATAACGCTGAAACCAAGTTGCTAATTCCAATATATCAAAATAAAAACTCCAGCCAGCTGGCATATATAGACCTAAGAACCGGAATTGATAATTCTACTAGCCATAAAACTGATCTAACTCTGGGCTTCAGAAAATTAATTTCAAATACCAATTTTCTAAATCAAAAACAATGGATTATCGGTGCTTATGCGGCAATTGGCAGATCTTACAGCCGCTATAAAAATGAATTCCAACAAAAAAGCTTTGGCATTGAGGCCTTATCGCCAAATTACGATTTTAGGGCAAATTTTTATTTAGCCGAAAATAAAGAAAAGCATATTGATGATGATTCGGTAATTCAAACTCCGGATTTTTACCTTGATATGTATTGGAATATTGCTAACCTAAAACGCCAAAAAGCTCTAAAAGGTACTGATTTTGAATTAGGCTATAAGTTACCAATTACAATAATTGATGCTAAAATTTATGCTGGCGGCTATTACTATCAAAAACCAAAAAACTCCAGCATCATATTAGGGCTATATGACTCAATCTTATCTAATAATGACTATAACAGTGTCAATGGTCAAAAACTAAGATTGGAATTAAGCTTTAATCATAATAACGCCAAATTATTCAACAAAAACACTAATCTGACTTTAGCCGGCGAATATAAACATGACCGTTTGCAACAAGGTCAATTATTTATAATTACCAAATTATCATATCAATTTAGCAATAATCCTAATCCATTAGCAATTAAAAGCGGTAATAACAGCCAGCCACAATCAATTGATCTGCGTTATCGCATGAATGAATTTGCGATCAAAAATGATATTGTTACCGATCAAAGAAGTGAGGTGGTTAAGAGGGTGGGCAATTACATGACTGAGAGTATCGAAGGAGCGGGGGAAGAGGGTGGAGATGTATAACATAGCCTTAAACTCACAGACTTTTAATAAATTACAATAAAACCATGACAAACAGACAAAAAAGACAACAAAAATTACCAAAACAATTATACCGCGAACTCCAAAAGCGAAGACTCCGCGCTACTGAAAAAGAATTATCACCCATCGAAACTCTACCAAGCATCACCGATGACGCAATCCTTAAAAACGCAACTGATTGTGATTATCTAGCCCTACCAAATGGCTACGTTGCTGTTTCCTGCCAAAAGATTGGCAGCAACGGCCTTAAAGAAGTATATTTAGGGCTTTACGGTCCAGATAATTTAAGAATTGGAAATTATAATCGTTATTCTAATAACGAAGGATCCTTATTTAATCCCGTGTTAAAATTAATCGATAATAAGATCACTATTTTTTATTCTATAGTAAGATCTGACCGAACTGTATTTGCAATTGCACAAATCGATTTCAATAATCAAGAAATATTGCCAAAAACAGGGCTTTTTACCTTTATTAACCCAAATCCAAGCCCTAAATTTAGGGTCGAAATTTTATCTAATAATGGCTTTATAGTTGTTTATCCGGATAGTTCTAACAATCTTAATTTTAGAGAATACGGCTCAACCAGAAATTTAGTTGCTTCACTTGACACCGCCATCCCCTTCAATGATAAAATCCAATTCGTTGCAACCAACTTCGATCGTCAAAGAGTTTTATTTTATTGCCCAGATCAAAATGGCATTACCCAATATCAATTACTAAGATCATTGCCAACGGAGCCGTTGCGCCTTACTGGTACCAATATCTTAATTCCAGCGATTCTTGATCAAGATGATCCCAGATTCAAAGTCACCTCATCACCGGCTTTACTACCCAATCTAAATCCTTCAGCTAATTCTTATCTGATCTATCTAACTTACCAACAATCAGGGATAATTAAGCTACAAGCAATCAACCCTAATGGCTCATTAGGAAAAGAAGCGATGGAGGTAACTCATCCTGAGTCGCCGCATTACCAGTTAGAATTTATCTCTCCAATTGAAGATGGGCTAGGTGGGTTAATAGTTGCTTTTAAAGATGTGGGCGCTATTGCAAGAGCTATAATTGATGGCACCTATGAGCCAGGCATGGAAGAAATTACTCATGCTCAATTAGTTCATACTGACCAATTAGGTAATGTTTTTACTGATGGCTGGCAATTTGAAATTCCTGAAAATGTTACTAATATCATAGTTGGTCCGCATATTAATTTAAGCCATACTGATCTATTATTGATTGGAAATACCCCCGGTGAAATATCAAGGGCTAATCTCGATTGTAAGGTTATTCCTTCGGCCTCTAATAGCCCAACTCCAAGCGCTACTATCGGATCAAGTAGAAGCGCAAGTAAAAGTGCAAGTCCTTCTAGATCGCCAAGCTCGACTCCGACTATAACTCCTACTAAAACTAGCAGTTTAAGTTCGACGCGTACCGCTACTAGTACTGCTTCTATTAGCTCAACTAGAACTATAACTAAAAGCAAAAGTCCGACCGTAACCACAACAAAAAGACCTAGCGAAAGTATGAGTGCAAAAGTATCTCCTACTCAAATTGCTAGTCAGTCTGTGGCTCCTGAATCGCCTTTTCCATCTAATACATTTTTACCAGCTCCGAGTTTAGAGATATCGCTGACACCAACTCGGGATTTAATTAGTTTTAGCTCGTCGCCAGTTCCAGGTAATTCACAAAGAGCGGAATCTTCATCGCTTTATTTGGGGCTAGCGCTTGGAATTCCGGTAGCTTCTTTGCTTTTGGCGGCTTTGGTGATTTGTTGGTGTTATCGTCGGTATTATGTTAATAAAGATGAAAGAAAATTGTTGCCGCGAGATTTGATGATGTTGCTAGGACAGCTTAATAATGTCGCCATTGAAACTGATCGCGTGCTTTGTAATTTTAATGATGCTCATTTAAACGCTTTTAAAGCCCTTAAATCTGAAATTCAAACCTATAAAAATTCTTATACAGATTCTGGGTTTCTTCATTTAAAAGATATAGCTTTTGGCATTTTTGATAAAGTAATGTTCTCGCTTAATCAAGCCAGCACCCCAGATTCGATTATAGAAATCAGAAATCAATTAATCAGAGATATAGAAAAAGTAGCTCTTGAAAATCAGGCTATTAAGAAATTATATATTCCAAAAGTTAAAGAGATAGCGAGCATTTTAAAGGCCAAACAAACATTGTTTTTACAGTCGGTGCTTATTCTTAAAAATTCAACTACGAATCGGGATGATTTTTGTGCTATTAGTGATTTTCAAATTGGGATTAATGGTGAAATTAGATTTATCTATATTAATTGGGAAACAACTTCTATTGAGCTGGCTTCAAGAAAGCAAAAAATAAGGAACCTGGTGATTAGGGGTAGTAAAATTTTTGAAATGTTAGAAGATGGTAAGGAAAGAAAAATTGATATTTTTGCTGTTGATGAATTGTATAGCTCGATAAAGTCATTTAATTTTTTAGAAACGGAGTTGGGTGACGAGCTAACACAATTAATAAAATCTTGCAATTCAAATATTATTGATGATATAAAAGGTATTGAAGAAAGGGAGCAAAATAAGCTGCTGTTGGATTTATCTATTATTACTGGTAGCGCTGTTCAATCTCATAGCGAAGAGTTTCTTTGTGCCGATAAAAGATTATTTGCCTTGTCATATAATCGCCAGGAAAAAACTTTAGCATTTAAGCTGGCGGCAGGGCAAGAAGGGCAAGAAAAGAGGGAAGTCAAGGTTAGATTTAGCGAAAAAAAAGATGATGATCAAAATATTTATACCGATGTTACGATAGTTGGTGATGACATAGAAACGTCAACTTTACTAAATTATTTGACCTTGATAATATTGACTACAATTTGTGAGTCTGCTGATCCCAAGATTATACGATATCGCAATATGCAAAATTTACTTGCTGCTTTGCATAGGGCTAGTAGTAATCATGCTGATTATGAGGTTCGACCTGGCTTCATTAATTACTCATCTTTGAATCACTATCTGGAAGTTTTTCCTAGCGATTTACGTAAAAAATTTTCTGCTTCCAGACAAAGATTATTAGAAGTTACAAGCGAATTTTTATCAGAAAATTCTTATCCAGCCAATGATTTATTAAATCAAGTAGTTGCGTATGCGCCAGTGACAATGATGGTTAAAAACCAACTAACTGAATATCGAAAACAACTAACAAAACGTTGTATAGAACTCGAAACAGAGCGTGATCGAAAATCTGGAATTGCCAGAACAATAAAAGCTATCGATGGCGCGCCAATCCTAATTAGAGATGCCAGGAGTTGTAAACCTCAAATTGAGCTTGGATCTGAAAGCTTTCAAATTATATATTTCAATTTAGCTGCGGCCGCACTGGATATTGCCGAGATTGCGATGACTGAAAATAAAACATGTTTTGAAGGAGAGGTAAAAGAAAGGGTGGATAATTTTTTAGATACAAATTATTTCGATAATGAAGAAATTGGAGTCTTAAAATCAAGACTAGCAAAAAGTGCTGATCAAAAATTAAAAGCAAAAATAGCAGAGGAATTACAAGAAAAATATAGCAAGATATTAAGTAAAAAAATACAAGAATTATGCGAAATACTTAAAAGATTTGGTATTAAAAATCCTTATAAAGCTCTGGATGTGGCTAAAGATTATCAAAATTATAACTATGATAATCACAATGTCGTAACTATTTCTAAAGTTAAAGTAGAAATAGGTGGTAAAAATGTTTTTGAAAAAACTGTAATTCAAGCTGAAGTTGGCTGTAGGGGGTTAACCAGAGAGCAGCAACAAGAATATAGGGCTATATTAGAAGAAGGTCACGGAAAACCTGCCTGGTTTTCTGAGATTGATAAAAAGCCAGAGCTTAGAATGATACAGCAAGGTTTGATTAAAAAATATGGCGGCAAGATTATTGCCGGTAACCATGTTAGGCCAACTCAATTAAGAAACGCAGCTGGTATTGGTAATTACTTTGAAAAAATTACTTCGGTTGCTGAGGATGATAATTCAGTTCGTGAAATATTATCTTCATTTCATAGTGGCACAATAGCTAATTTAAGTCCAAATAAATCAGAAGGTTATCGTCTTTCTGCTCAAAATGCCAGACAATGTCAGCAATTTATTGGTGAGAGATATAGATTGCATACCAATACCTTAAATAGCCCCTGGAATTTAGGCGGTAATGATGCCAAGCTAGTTAATCAGGCAAAAAAATCAGCGTTTAAGACCGGCGGCCTTGAAACCAATACCCCTTTTAATCTATTTAGAATTATTGGCAACTACCATCTTGATGGGGTAGAAATCTTATTGCAAGAGATAGCTTCAGCTATTGTTGATAATGCGGCAAATAATGATATAAAATTAATCAAAGAATATTTGCAGCCTGCTCGTTTTGGAGATGGATTTAAATATCGGATAAATAAGATCTTAAGAGCTTTAAATGATTTATCTAGTGATGATAATTTTATAATTAACCAAGAAGCAAAAAAAATTCTCTATGAGGCAATAAAATTAAGTCAAATAGTAAGAGATGCAGAAAAACTACTAAAAATTGATCCCTTTGGTGAAAATATAAGCTTAAATCTGGCAACCAGGCTTGAGATTTTGAGTTATAAATTAAATAATGCTAAAAATAAAGCAGAATCCCAAGATGGTGATGATAATCCAATTAAAGGACTAAAGTTAAATTTTCATAGGCTGCAAAAGATGGTAGTGATGTGTGAAAGTGGTAAAGATCGTGCCGGCACTTCAGAACATGATAAAAGTTGCGATGCGCTTGCTGAAGAAGCTGTTGATAAAATAATTGCCGATAATCCTAAGGCTCAATCCTCCAGCCAATATACAGAAGAAGAAATGGCCTTGATAAAAGAAGAGGTAAAATCTCAAATTAGCACCCAGCTTGCTTTAACGCTGCATACTCAAAATCAAAATGGCTCACCTTTGGTTGGCGGTTGTAGCAATGGATCTTACGGTATTAAGAAGAAAGAAGGTAGGCTTTATGTTCCCTCTGCAATGTTATCGCAAACTCAAGATTTAATGGCTAAATCAGCGGATACTAATAAAATAAAAAAGCCAAAAACTTTGATACGAAAAACAAAGGAAGCCGGAATAGTAGCTGCGGTCGCTGTAATATTAACCCCTTTATCCATACCTATTGCTGTTACTGCTGGCTATAGAGAATTAACCGCTAAATCTCATAATAAGCAGCGTAAGCTTAGAGTTGCCAAGATGATTCCCGGAAAATCTCCCGAAGCAACTAGTGGCGAATCAGTAAGAAGCAGAGTATTAAATCATATTTATTGCACTGTGCAATAAATATGATTTAAGATTATTGTGGTTTGCCATAAAGATCATTGATTTCAGAATTGCTTAAAATTTTTAAACGTTTTTGTCGCTTCATTTATCTCAAATGTTAGTTTCAGAAAGTATACTTATTGATACAATCAAAAAATATGTCTCTTTTGATGTCTCAATGGTTGATTACTGGTTGGTCTTAAATAATATGAGACATAATTGAGGTAATCAATGAAAATTCTTCGTCAATTGTTAAGCAATTGATGATTTGTTTTTGATTTTCATATTTGCGTCTTTGTTTAAAAAATTAATTTATATTTTAAATGCCAGAAATAAGTCGTTTTTTAGGAATTATCATTTACATCCATTAGGAACATAACCCTCCTCACTTCCATGCAAAATATGGTGATTATAAAATCATCATCGAAATTGACTCGGGAGTGGTGACTGGTAAATTCCCAAGGAGAGCGTTAAATGCGGTATTTGATTGGTATTTAATTTATAAGGAGTCTATCGCAAATCCCACACCAAAACTCCTTTAAATTTTTACAGTTTTTCGCATTATTTTCTTGTTATTAATTCTTATTAGAGCTATTGTTTCGTAGCTCTTATACCATTTCCCACCCTTATCTAAAGAATTAACAATGAACCTTAAGGAGGGGAATTTAGAATTAATCACCAACAATAGAAAAAATATGAAAGAAAAAAATATATCGGTTACCAATAAATTTTTACTTTTGGCAAAATGAAGGATTATTGCCATTTGGTTCATACTAAATATCGGAGTTTTACTGGGCTGTTTATTAATATTTTTTCTTGTTTGCTTCGTTACTCGTTAAATCCTAATAAGCCTTGGT
>CAZUPN010000074.1:0-7093 GCA_964622015.1 uncultured Rhizobiaceae bacterium
CAAGTATTTTTCTTTCTTTAGATCATAGCGACGGCAATAAAGCCAGTGGCTATAATAACAATTAACAAATAAAATAATGCGAAATAAAAATTTAGGCACTGAATCTGATGGTTATTTTAAAAAATTACTTAACAAAATAAATCGCCAACTTAATAAAACAGTAATTACGACGGTAAGTTTATCTGGTGTCATTGGTAAAGAAGGTAAAATTAATCAGGGCATTAATTCTGACAATATTTATCCGCTACTAAAGCGGGCCTTTAATGTTAAAGGTGTAAAAGCGGTAGCTTTGAACATTAATTCACCTGGTGGGTCGCCGGTGCAATCGGAATTAATTTATAACCAAATCCGACAATTATCTGAAAGTAAAAAAATTCCGGTCTATACATTTGCTCAGGATTTAGCAGCCTCTGGCGGATATTGGTTGCTGTGCGCCGGTGATGAAATCTATGCTCATAATGCCTCAATTGTTGGCAGTATTGGGGTGATATTTTCTAGTTTTGGATTTGTTGAATTAATCAAAAAGGTTGGAGTAACCAGAAGGGTTTATATTGAAGGTAAAAATAAGGCGGTAATTGATCCCTTTTTAGAAGAAAATGAAGAAAATATTAAAATCCTTCGAGATTTGCAAAAAGATATTTTTGAAGGTTTTAAAGATTTAGTTAGAAGTAGAAGATCGGCCAAATTAAAGGTTGATGAGGATGAGCTATTTAACGGCTCATTTTGGTCGGGCAAAAAAGCCTTAGAATTAGGATTAATTGACGGTATTGCCGATATGCGCGCTAAAATGACTGAAAAATTTGGTGATAATATTGAAATAATTGCTATTACCCTCAAAAAAGGATTGCTTAAAAACCTATTTAGTGAAAAAATCGCCATTGCAATTTCTGATTTAGTAGAAATTCTACTAAATAAGTTTGAAGAAAGAATTCAATTTAACAAATTCGGTAAATAATATTTATGAGTCATTACCCATCGCTAAAAAATAACGATCCTGAAATATTTGCAGCGATCAATAAGGAGCTTGATCGTCAAAAATATCAAATTGAGCTCATTGCTTCAGAAAATGTCGTTAGCTCGGCAGTTTTAGAGGCTCAAGGTTCAGTATTAACCAATAAATATGCCGAAGGCTATCCTGGCAAAAGATATTATGGTGGCTGCGAATATGTTGATATTGCAGAAAATCTCGCAATTTCAAGGGTTTGTGAGTTATTTGGCGCTAGATATGCCAATGTTCAACCGCACTCTGGCGCTAGTGCTAATATGGCGGTATATTTGGCCTTTTTAAAGCCAGGAGATACAATTTTAGGCATGAGTTTGGCGGCTGGTGGGCATTTAACTCATGGCGCCAATAATACTTTTTCTGGTAGCTGGTTAAAATCAGTACAATATAATATCAGAAGTGAAGATGGGCTAATAGATTATGAGCAAATGGCAAAGCTTGCTCATGAGCATCGACCAAAAATAATTATTGCCGGTATTTCTGCCTATCCAAGAATTATTGATTGGATGAAATTTAGAAAAGTAGCCGATGAAATTGGTGCGTTATTGATGGTTGATATGGCCCATATTGCCGGTTTAGTAGCATCGGGCCTTTACCCATCACCAGTTCCAATTGCTGATATCGTAACCTCGACTACCCATAAAACCTTAAGAGGTCCAAGAGGTGGTATTATTTTAACTAATAATGAAGATTTGGCTAAAAAAATTAATTCTGCGATATTTCCTGGTTTACAAGGCGGGCCTTTAATGCATGTTATTGCTGCTAAAGCCGTTGCGTTTGGTGAGGCGTTAAAGCCGGAATTTAAAGAATATAATAAGCAAGTAATTTTAAATGCTAAAGCTTTAGCAGCGACTTTGATCAATAAGGGCTTTAAAATTACTACTAACGGCACCGATTCTCATCTCATGGTAGTTGATTTAACGCCATTAGAAGGTCTAACCGGTAAAGAAGCTGAAAAAGTTTTGGAAAGAGCGGGTATTACTTGCAATAAAAACACTATTCCTAATGACCCAAGGAGTCCGTTTGTAACATCAGGCCTTAGGTTTGGAACTCCAGCTGGCACTAGCCGCGGTTTTAAAGAAAAAGAATTTATTTTAATCGCTAACATGATTTCTAAAGTTCTAAAAAACTTTGTTTTAAAAGGCGAAGAGGAAAATAAAGAAATTGAACTTGCAATTAAGGCTGAAGTCAGGCAATTATGTGAGAAATTTCCAATATATTAAAAAAATTATGAGAGATGAAATAAAATTAATTGCCTCATCTTTTTCTCCTTACTGTCAAAGGGTTGAAATCCTATTGGCTGAAAAAGAGATTGCTTATAAAAGACAAGAAATCAATCTGTCAAATCGCCCCGATTGGTTTTTAAAAAATGCACCATTTGGTAAAGTCCCGCTGCTTTATATTGGCGATAAGATTTTATTTGAATCGATGGTAATTTGTGAATATTTAAACGAAGATTATGGGCTGGCGCTACATAGCCAAGATCGATTAATAAAAGCTATACATCGCGGCTGGATTGAGTTTAGTAACCTTATTTTGAGCAATTTTTTTACGTTTATTTCCGCCAAAACTATGGAAGCCTATGATCGTAAAAAACTGGAACTGGTTGCAAAATTAGCAATTTTAGACAAAAATTTAAAATACAACCCCTATTTTGACGGCGATAAATATTTATTGATTGATATTGCTATGACTCCAATATTTAAATTATTGGTAACGGTTGAAAATAAATTTCGTTTAGAAATTTTTGACAATTTTCCAAAATTAGCAGCTTATGCTGAAAATTTAGTTACCCGTCATTCTTTGGGGCGAATTATTCCAAAAAATTACGATCAAATACTTACTACGCTTCTTGAAAATAAAGATTGTTATTTGTTAAAGAGGAGGCTTTAAAATCTCGTATAAGAATTAATATATAAATTAGTAAAATCAGGGCTTGTTTTAATTTTCCGGATTGTCGCGTCGCCTGCCGCTCGTGGAGAATCCAGTAGAATTCTTAAACAAAACTCTGACATTCATAAAAAATTTAAATTAACTAATTAATGACAATTCCAAAAATAAAAATAAAACCCAGCCATGAAAAGAGGTTATTTGCTGGCTCTCCTTGGATCTATTCCAATGAAATTGATAATTTTTCAGAAGTAAAAACTTTAAAAAAAGGGCAGCTGGTGGAAATCATCACTGAGGATGGTCAATCCTGTGGCTTGGCTTATTTTAATCCTAATTGCCTAATTGCCGCTCGCATTTTAACCAAAGACGCTACTACTAAAATTAATGAAAATTTCTTTATTAAAAGAATTTTGGCTGCCAAAAATTTACGTGATAAGTTTTTTAGCCAGCCATTTTATCGCTTAATTCACTCCGAAGCAGATTTTTTACCGGGCCTCATCATTGATAGATTTGGTGATTATTTATCTTGTCAAATTTCTACTGCCGGTATTGAGAATCTGCAAGAATATCTAATTGCTGCTTTAGAAAAAATCTTTCCTGAAAGTAAAATTATTTTTAGAAATGATATTGAGGTTAGAAAAATCGAGGGTCTTGAGTTTTATAATAAAGCAATCAAAGGCGAGGTTGAATTCGGTGGTATTGAGATCATTGAAAATGATTTAAAATTTTTAATCGATCCAATTTTAGGCCAAAAAACCGGTTGGTTTTTTGATCAAAGAAAAAATCGTCAATTTATCGGCGAAATTTCTAAAGATTTAGAAGTGCTGGATTTATTTTGTTATAATGGCGGCTTTGGTTTAAATGCTTTAAAAAATAATGCAAAATCAGTGACCTTCGTTGACTCTTCGGCCAAAGCCTTAGAAAAATTAAATAAAAATATTACTCTAAATAATTTTGATGATAAAAAATATGAAATTTTAAATAAAAAAATTGTTGATTTACTTGAAGATTCTGAATTTCAAAAAAGAAAATTTGATCTGGTAGTTCTTGACCCGCCGGCCTTGATTAAGGCAAAAAAAGATTTTTTTGTCGGCTCCAAATTATATGAAAAATTAATTAAATTATCGGCATCACTGCTCAGAAAAGAGGGTTTTTTATTTATCGCTTCTTGCTCACATAATCTTTCAAATACTGACTTGATCAATGTTGCAAATTCTGCTTTCAAAAAAGCCAAACGCAAAGCAAAAATTATCCGCCAATTTGGCGCCGATATCGATCACCCAGTTCACAGCGCTTTAAAAGAAAGCGAATATTTAAAATCAATATGTTTTTATCTTAACTAACCTCGCTAAATTGTGTCATCCCCGCGAAAGCGCGGAGGGTCGCCGCCTTGTAACATTGTCGTTACGACCCCCGTCTTCCTCGGGGATGACAATTGGAAGAATTGAGGTTTAGCGCTATAGTGGTAATATGAAGCGGGATATTAATTAAATTATAAATATTATAAAATATGACGAAAATTTTAGTTACCGGTGCTTTAGGCCAAATTGGCTCTGAACTAGTTCTTGAATTAAAAAGAATTTATGGTGAGCAAAATATTATCAGCTCTGACATCAGGCAAGATAATATTTGCGACCAATTTGCTCCCTATGAAACAATTGATGTTTTGGATAAAGACCAATTAGTTAAAATCGTTAAAAAGCATGACATAAAAATTATCTATCATTTAGCGGCAATACTTTCTGCGGTTGGAGAAAAAAATCCGCAGCTTTGCTATCAGGTTAATTTAAATGGTATGTATAATATTTTAGAAGTTGCAAGGCAGCTAGAAGTAAAGCAAATTAATATTCCAAGCTCAATTGCAATATTTGGCCCCGAAACCCCGGTTAATAATACCCCGCAACAAACAATCATCATGCCAAAAACCATCTATGGTGTCACCAAAGCTGCTGGAGAATTAATTTGCGAATATTATGTGCAAAAATATGCTCTTGATATCAGGGGATTAAGATATCCTGGCCTAATTAGCTATAAAACCCTGCCTGGAGGAGGTACCACCGATTATGCGGTTGAAATTTTCTACCAAGCAATCAAACATCAAAAATATAATTGTTTTTTAAAAGAAGACAGCTTCTTACCAATGATGTATATTGACGATGCTATCAGGGGCACCATTGAATTAGCCAATGCTGATTTTTCGAAATTAAAAAACCATTGTGACTTTAATTTCGCCGCTATGAGTTTTTCTCCAGGCCAATTAGCCGATGAAATCAAAAAACACATACCAGAATTTAAAATCCAATATCACCCCGACTTCAGACAAAAAATTGCCGATTCCTGGCCCAAATCAATTGACGATGCGGAGGCTAAAAAACAATGGAACTGGCAACATCGATTTGGATTAAAAGAAATGGTTACAGAAATGATCGTCAATCTAAAAAAGAAGCTAGCTTAAAAAGGATTTATGAAAATCGGCAATAACCAAAGCATCAAGCTAAATAATCAAGATGTAGAATGGCTAGAAAGCGCCTCTCCAGTTGATTTTGAGCCGGCTTTAAATTTCATGCAAGACCGAGTTGAAAAAATTATCAATAATCAGGCTCAACAATTGATTTGGATTTTAGAACATCCAGAGCTCTACACTGCCGGCATCAGCGCCAAAGATTCTGATCTTCTAACCAAAACCAAAATCCCAATTTTTAAAACCAACCGCGGCGGCAAATACACCTATCACGGCCCCAAAATGAAGATCATCTATTTAATGTTAGACTTAAAAAAACTCTTCCACCCAAATCCTCCAGACATCGCCAAATTTGTACAATTTCTAGAAAATTGGATCATTGCCACCTTAGCAGAGCTAAACATTAAAGGCGAAATCAAAAAAGACCGGGTTGGAATCTGGGTAAATCACCGGGGCCAAGAAAAAAAGATTGCTGCAATTGGAATTAAGATCAGAAAATGGGTAAGCTATCATGGCATTGCAATTAATATTGATCCGAATTTAAGTAAATTTGATAATATTATTCCTTGTGGAATTAAGGAATATGGCGTTACTTCGCTTAGAGAAGTGCTGGGAGCGAGGTTTAATAAAAAAATTTCCGAGGATTTTAGCGTGTTGTTAAAAAATAGTTTTTTAAAGTTTTGAGGAATAGGAAAAAGAGTTAGTAAAAGAATTAAAATATAATAGGACTCACGCACCAACCATCCCAACCCTCGGATTCCTAATTTGCTTTATGAGGTAATCATCAGGCAATCCGTGCTTAATTTGCTAGACTGTTTGTCCCGTTTTATAAGCTATTTGTTTAAGCCAAACCCAAGCCAGTATTGCACAGGCAATATGATTTTTTTGGATTCGAGCTTTATGATATTGGCATTTTTCAACACTAGTTGTTTGTTTTAATTCTCTGTAAAACTGCTCGATCTTCCATCTTTAATCAGGAATAATCAGAAGTTATTGCTACCAAAAAATAGCGCCAGATCAGTTATACCATTGATAAATACTGATTGTATCAATATTTTTTTAGAAAAATTATCAAGGAAAAAGAAAGAAGATTTAATTCTAATTATGGATAATGCTGGTTGGCATAAATCCAAGAGCTTGATTATACCAAAAACATTCAGATTGTATTTGTGCCACCATATTGTCCCAAGCTTAATCCAATTGAGAGATTATGGAGATATATTAAGGATTGATTGGATAGTTAGGAGTGGGAAATGGTATAAGACCTAGCGACAAATTAGCAAGAAGCAGAATATTGGGGCAATAAATATGATTTAAGATTATTTGCAAAATAAATTATTTCAGATAAAACTGGCAGCGGAGTTTCCTGGTTATTATAACTACAATCATTATATGAGGTGAAAATTTACAATGAAAAAGATTTTATTATCAAAACTCGCAATATTTATTTATTTATTTTCTGCAATTTTTATTTTAAACAAAGTTTATCATAATTATTCTGTAAAAAATAAAGATTCTCAAAAATTGGCTTTTAAAGAAGCTGATATTGAGATAAAAAAAGCTTCCAATCATGATTTGAAGCCTATTTTATTATCTCAAGCGCCTGTAGCAAATAATCAGCAAAATATTGTCAAAAATGATAATAATTTTGTTAAGGCTGAAAATAAAAAGCAAAAGCCAGCAATAGCGTCGCAATATTATAAAAAAACTAAACGCCATGATAAAAGACTAAAAAATAA
>CAZUPN010000075.1:0-7006 GCA_964622015.1 uncultured Rhizobiaceae bacterium
GAAAAAATATTAAAAATTTAGGTTTTTGGAGATTGGAATTCAACAGGCCCATAAGATAAAATTGATAGAGATGGTTTTGTTGGAAGAAAAAGTATTAATTGTTTAGGGATATGCTATATGTCTATTGTTTTTTCTGAATTTGAATCATCTGAGTCACGTATATGAGGCTGAGAAGATTCTGTTTTTCGCGTTTTTGCAGAAGGTTCTGTAGGTTTAACCTCCTTTTTTTCAAAATATTAAGATTTTTTTAATTACAGAAAAATCTTTGAATTTCTGGTTTAGTGGGGTAGATTTGCAACAGCCCCATGATTAATAGCAATCCCCTGATTTTTTAAAAATACTTTAATCTTACGATAGCCAAAAAATAGATATTTAAGCCAGATTTCATCAATCAAATTGGCCAAATCTTGGTCAATTTGATTATCTTTACTTGTTGACAATCAAGCAATCTCTGCTGATTCTAATTAATCAGGAATTAATAAATGCAAACATGGTGATTTTAAAAAAGGTTACTTTTATAATTATAAGGGTCCACCGAAGCTTTTATAATCGTGGGTGCCGGTCATGATGATGTTAAAAGTGCAGATTTTTATTGATTTGGAGTCGGTGATGTTGCTTAGGCGAACTTTGGCGGTGAGGGCCTTTCTTTCTTTTAGGCTGTAGGATAGATATTGATAGTCGCTTTGGTTTAGTGGATGATTTTCGAAATAAAATTCAGTTTCGATTTTGCCGAATTTTTGATGATAGATGTTCATATTAATGTGAGGGGCGCGTCCCAAATAGGAGCCGGGCATGATGGTAACAAAATAATAATTTCCAAGATTGTCAGTAACCGCGCGGCCGGACATGTTGAAATATTTATCGATATATTCGCTATTTTGTTCAAGCAGGCTGTGATATTTGCCGGCGGCGTTAGTTTGCCAAATTTCTATTATGGCGCCAAAAATCGGGACATTAAAAGAATCAGTTACTTTGCCTTGAATAAAAATTATTTCGCCAAAAGCGCGATAAAAGGCGCCAACTTTTTTGGCGAGATTATTGCTGGTTTCAAAATAGCCAGGCATTGATAAATTGGCGTTGAACATTCTTGATGGGGTGGGGTCTTTTGGCGTAAATAATGAGTCAGGAATTTCCATTAATTGATTTATTGGGGCGGTTGGCTTTGCAATTATTTCATCTGAGGTAACCTTTACCTCGGTTAAATTTGGTTGATCGAGTATGTTTCTAATAAATATACTATCGGTAGTTGGTTCGCGATCCTGAGAGTTTTGCCAGCTTGGCATTATTTTAGTTTTATTTGCTTCTTCATAGTTTGAAGTTTGAGCCTGATAATTATCGAGGCCATCATCAGCTATAATAGCGGCAGGTGAATTAGTTACAGAGGCAAAGCTGGTAAAAAGAAATATTATTAGCAGCCAAAAATTTTTCATAAAGTTAAACTTTAGGTAAAGTTACGCCGGTTTGCTTCATATATTTGCCGCCTCTTCTTGCATATGAGGTTTCGCAAATCTCATTACCTTTTAAAAATAAAAATTGGCAGGCTCCTTCAAAAGCGTAAATTTTAGCCGGTAAGGGGGTGGTATTAGAAAATTCTAAAGTAACATGACCTTCCCATCCGGGTTCAAGCGGGGTGACATTGACAATAATTCCGCAGCGTGCGTAAGTTGATTTACCGACGCAAATTACCAAAACATCTTCTGGAATTCTAAAATACTCAACAGTACGAGCTAAGGCAAAGCTATTGGGTGGTATGATGCAAACATCAGTAGTGCGGTTAACAAAGCTATTATCGCTAAAATTTTTAGGATCAACAATGGCGGAATCGATATTGGTAAAAATTTTAAATTCATTTGACACTCTAGCATCATAGCCATATGAAGAATTGCCATAGGAAATCAGTCTATTGCCATTATCATCAAAACGCACCTGATTTTTAACGAAAGGCTCAATCATTTGGCTTTTTAGGGCCATTTTTTCTATCCATTTATCAGATAATATACTCATTTTAAATTTTTATTTTTTAGTTTAATAAAATTTTTTGATTATGGCAGGCGAGGGTGGATTTAATAATTTCATCTTCTAAATCTAAAGAAATTATCTGACCCAACTCTTTATTTTTTCCAGTAACTATCAATTGAGAAAAATTGAAGATATTTTTAGCCAGCAATTTAGAGGCGTCAAGTGCGCTAAAATTTAAAATATTATCATAGGCAATAATTCTAACATCATTGACCTCGGTTATTTCACCTTTTTGACTTAAAGCACAATTACCACCATTTGCAGCTGCTAAATCAATAATTACTGATCCAGGTTTCATATTATCTACCATATTTTTGGTAATTAAAATTGGTGCTTTTTTGCCCGGTATTAAGGCAGTTGAAATTACCAAATCGACATTAGTTATTTGCTCAAAAATTACCTTTTCTTGCTGTTTTTTATATTCTTCATTCATTTCTTTAGCATATCCGCTTTTAGTCTCGCCATCATTTTTAGTATCGGTAACCTCAACAAATTTTGCTCCAAGACTTTCCACTTGTTCTTTGGCGCTTGTTCTAACATCAAAAGCAAAAACTATCGCCCCCATTCTCTTGGCGGTTGCAATTGCCTGCAAACCTGCAATTCCGGCACCAATTATCATGACTTTAGCCGGAGCAATGGTTCCAGCTGCAGTAATCATCATCGGTATAATTTTTTGCAATTCATAAAAACCATTAATAACTGCGCGATAGCCAGCCAGATTATTTTGTGAAGAAAGTATATCCATTGATTGTGATCTGGTAATTCTTGGTAGTAATTCAAGAAAAAGACCAGAGATATTATTTTGTGCCAAAACAGCAATCTTTTCCATATTAAGATGAGGATTTAAAGCTGAGATGAATAGGCATTGTTTTTTTACTTTTGAAAAATCGAGGTCAATTCTTTGTAGTGAGATTATAATATCAATTTCAGGCAATATTTTATTGATATCAATGATAATTTCAGCGCCATTTTTATGATATTTATCATCGCTGATTTTTAGATTTTGACCAATTGTGCTTTCAACATAAATTCGTAAATCAGGATCTAATCCTTTATATTTAGCAATTAGATCCGGGGTTATGGCAATCCTTTTTTCTGACTTATTAGTTTCTTTTAAGACTAAAATTTTCATGGCTAATTTTGATAATTTTTATTTTTAACTAAATTTTTAAAATCATTTAATAATTCTAAGAGAGAATCAGCTATTTTGGCATCAAATCCAATATTTTTCTTTGCCCACTGCCTGGTCCAGGGCCGCGCTAATTCCCAGATATTTAAATCCTTATCAAGCATTAGGCCAACGCCCTCAACTAGTATCAGGGTTTTTTGTAATAGCAATAAATCGGTTCTGGTAGTCATCTGGTAATCCTTGGTCATTTTAAGCAAATTAGCCAGTAATTTTGCCAAAGAAATATCTTTGATATCAGAGTCAACTATTGATTCTCCTATGATTGTGCAAGATAATGATAGATTCTCAATATCAGTATTTTTAGGTACCAGACCCAATTCTATATGGAGCTTGGCCACTTTGCGATAATTCTTGCTTAAAAAAGCAATTAAGATTTCAGCAACGCCGATTCTGGTTTTTTTATCAATAATTCCAACAATACCAAAATCAACTGCTGCAATTCTGCCATCGGGCATTAAAAACAAATTGCCGGGATGCATATCGGCATGAAAAAAACCATCTTCATAAACCTGATGAAAATAGCTGGTCACTAAATTACGGGCAATAGTTTTTTTATTGAAATTACTAGCTTGAATTTTTTTAGAATCAGAAAAGGCGATACCTTCAATCCACTCACTAACTAAAATTTTACTTGATGAAAATTGCCAATAAATTTCTGGTATATAAAAACCCTGAATCTGTTCTAAATTCTTTTTAAACCTAGTGGCACAAGCTGCCTCTCTTAATAAATCTAATTCATTTTTTGAAGTTTCCTCCAGTAATTTTATCAGATCAGAAAATATTTGACGAAGATTTTTAAAAAAAAGATAAATAATTTTGGCGATAATTTTAAACGTTGCAATGTCGCGGGCAAAGATATTTACAATGTTGCTGTGAAGTATTTTAACCGCAACTAACCTTTCTTCTTTTTTAACATTGTCAAAAATTTTTGCTTTATGAACTTGGGCAATTGAGGCTGATGCCACTGGAATTTGACAAAATTCTAGAAAAATATGGCGATGATTTTTTAGTTCTAAATCGAGAATTTTATTGATTTGTTTTGGCCCCTCAGCTGGCAATTTATCTTGAAAATCAGCTAAAATTGTCGCAAGTTTTTCTCCAATTAAATCGGGCCTACAAGACAGGATTTGTCCAAGCTTAATAAAAGACGGACCTGATAATCTAAGGAAGTTAAAAATAGCCTTATTGCCAATTAGTGGATAAAGAGCGGTGTAGCAGATAAATAGGAATGTTATTCTAAAGAGATTGAAAAAAGAGGCGATATTGACCACATTTAGGTTATTTAAGATAATTAATTATTGACATTAACCTTGATCTTACTCAAATCAACATCCATTCCAGCCCAGCCGAATAATTTATTTAAAAATTGCGATAAGATACCAAGTAAATTATTACCGATTTCTAAGAATCTGCCAAGTATTGTTTGTAAAGCAGCGGCAGTTTCAGGCGATAGATTCAAAATTGTTGCGATATCATTAATGGTGATGATATTTAACAGCAACATCACAAATGCAATTGAAAATACCGAACATGCAATCAGGATAATTGTTCTGAAAGCGGATAAGAAAAAGACAAAACTAAACATAAATTTTATTGCAGCTTTAAATTGATTTATAATTCTTGAAATTTAGTCACATAAAAATTAAAACGCCAGAATAACCATAAACTTTATTTCAAGATAGATTTATATCAAGAAAATTCTTAAATATTAGATTTTCTAATCTCTGTTCTGGATTGCCGCATCGCCTGCGGCAATCCAGAAATGTTTACATTAAACGCTATCTAATTATACAAAACATACCCACGGTTGCGGATGGTTTGCAGGTAATTTGGTTTTTTAGGATTGGCTTCGATTTTTTTTCTAAGGCGGGTGATCTGGACATCGATGCTTCTTTCATCGATATCGCCACACATTGCACAGATTTTTTCGCGTGAGATTACAATTGATTGCTCTTTGCAAAGTATTGCTAAAATTTTTGCTTCACTTTCGGTGATGTGAATATATTCTTTGCCTTTTTTTAGTCTAAGATCAGAGAAATTAAATGAAAAATCGCCAAAATGACAGATATTATCTTGTTCGCTACTTGCGCTATGTACTCTTTTTAGGATATTATTGATTCTTAGTAATAATTCTTTGGGCTCAAAGGGCTTAGGTAAATAATCATCAGCTCCAGCTTCAAGACCTTTGATGCGGTCATCAAAATTGCCTCTTGCAGTTAGCATGATGATTGGAATTTTGGATTCTTTGCGAAAATCGATGGTAAAGTCAACGCCATCCTGATTTGGCATCATTACATCGACGATCAGTAGGTCAAATAAAAATTCAGTCATTAATTTTTTTGCCTCCGCAGTATCTTTAACTACTGAAACATAAAAACCATTTTCATCTAAAAAGCGCGCCAGTAAATTCCTTAGCCTGGTATCATCATCAATAACTAAAATATGATAGGATTTTTTACTCATTTTTAGCTATTTCGTCAATCTTTTTAAGCTTAGTTAGCAATTTTTCCAAATTATCAAGTCTGACCATGCATGGCCCATCTGATGGGGCATTATCTGGGTCTTGATGAACTTCCATGAAAACTGCCGCTACCCCAACTGCAACCGCTGCTTTAGCTAAAGTTTCTACAAATTCTCTTTGCCCGCCGCTTGAGCCGCCAAGGCCGCCTGGTTGTTGCACCGAATGGGTAGCATCAAAAACTACCGGACAGCCGGTTTTTGCCATGATTGGCAAGCTGCGCATATCAGAAATTAAAGTATTATAGCCAAAACTAACACCTCTTTCAGTTAGCATCACATTTTGATTACCAAAATAATCCATTTTTTTGACAATATTAGCGGCATCATGAGGCGCTAAAAATTGTCCTTTTTTAATATTGATAATTTTTTTAGTTTTAGCTGCCGCTTCTAACATATCAGTCTGGCGACATAAAAAGGCTGGTACCTGTAATATATCAACTACCGAATCAGTCAACATCCGGCATTGCGCTTCATTGTGAACATCGGTTAAAATCGGGCAGTCAAATTCCTTTTTAATTTTTTCAAAAATTGGCAAAGTATTTTGCATTCCAAGGCCTCTTTTACCTTCAATTGAAGAGCGATTAGCCTTATCAAAAGATGATTTGTAAATAAAACCGATCTTTAATTTATCGGTGATTTCCTTAATATTTTTAGCTATCATCATACTATGGTCCAAAGACTCGACCTGACAAGGCCCAGCGATTAGTACCAAAGGTAAATTATTGGCAATCTTGATATTTTTTATTTCAATTGTACGCATTTTCTTGTTTTTAAATAATAGTTAGTGCAATTTGGGTATAATTTAACAACTAAGTAAAATCAAAATCAAATTTATTTCATGCTTGCTAAGCCAATTAATTTAATTGCGGTTTACATTATTACCAGCATCAATCTTGCTATTTTATTAATACCGACTTTGATTTTGCTTATTCCCTTTGTTAATTTTAAAGGCAATATTTTAACTATTGATGGTCTTTTATATCAAAAATTGCAATTACTATTTTTTGTGATTGTATTTTTGGTCAGTTTTTTGATGTTGATTTATATGTTGCTGGATTTCATTTTTGGTTTTTCAGTATTAAATTCGCTAAAAGGCTGCAAGCGATATGAGGATTTAAAAGATTATGATTTTTTAACTGATATTTTTAAAGAAACCCAAAATAAATTTGGTCAGTGGCAGGTAAAATTATATATCAAGGAAAGTCCCGAAATTAATGCTTACGCGGTTGGCAGCATGAGAAGAAGGGCGATGATTTTAACCAGCGGCCTCATCAATCA
>CAZUPN010000076.1:0-6995 GCA_964622015.1 uncultured Rhizobiaceae bacterium
TTTGCAGCGAAATTGTCAATTAGTATGTTGTATTATAGATGGATTTTGGTATAATTTGCCACCAGCTTGGTGGCAAATTAACAAATCAGGGTAAGTTTCGGTAAATCTTTGCATATAGCGGATGTTTGTATAAGAAAACCCCTTCATGTTCGGAAATTACTTATTTAGATCTTCTGATAATCGTTTGGTAATTTTTGTCCCCCACCCTTCTTTTTCCTGTTTTTCAATGATGGTTTTGCCGATTTGCCAATAAAGGGTCAACATCTCTTTATTTACTGCCAAATGGGCCTTAATTTGGGCAGTTTTGATTTTAGATTTGATTGCCTCTAAGGTTTGAAGGTAATTTTGAGTATTGTTTATTTTTTGGTTCATAATTTTAAGTTTTTAGTTGATGTTTTTAAATCCTGTAATTTGATATTACTCCCACTCTATTGTTCCTGGTGGTTTTGAGGTATAATCATAGACTACGCGGTTGATTCCTTTGACTTCGCCGATGATGCGATTAGTCACATTTGACAGGAATCCTGGTTGAAATTGATAGATATCGGCGGTCATACCGTCAACTGAAGTGACGGCGCGCAAGGCCAAGACGCATTCGTAAGTGCGGCTATCTCCCATTACCCCAACGGTTTTGATTGGCAGCAAGACTGCAAAAGCCTGCCAAATTTCTTGGTATAAATTGGCCTTTTTAATCTCATCAATAAAAATCGCATCGGCTTCCTGCAAAAGTTTAATTTTTTCTTTATTGATATCACTGATAATTCTGATTCCAAGGCCAGGTCCTGGGAAAGGGTGACGGTTAATTACATTGTCGGGCAGACCTAATTCATGGCCTAATTTTCTTACCTCATCTTTAAATAATGATCTAAGTGGCTCTAATAATTTTAGCTTCATATTTTTAGGTAGCCCGCCGACATTATGGTGAGATTTGATGGTTTGACTTTTGCCGCCATTTGGATGAGAAGACTCGATAACATCGGGATATAAAGTGCCTTGGGCCAAAAACTCTGCGCCCTTTATTTTAGCGGCTTCCCGGTTAAAAATAGTGATAAAATTTTTGCCGATAATTTTCCTTTTTTTCTCCGGATCGCTAACCCCTTTTAATTTTTCTAAAAATAATTTTTTAGCGTCAACATAAATTAAATTAAGCTTAAAATCTTTGCGAAAAACTTCTTTTACTTGCTTAGCTTCATCTTTTCTAAGCAGGCCGTGATCAACAAAAATACAGGTTAATTGCTTATGAATTGCCTGATTAATTAATGCGGCAGCAACTGAAGAATCAACCCCGCCGCTTAATCCGCAAATTACTTTTTTATCGCCAACAATTTTTTTAATTTCAGCAATTTTTTCATGCTTGAAATTTTTCATCGTCCAATCAGCTTTGCAGCCAGCAATATTGATGACAAAATTTTTAATCATTAGCTGGCCATCTAAACTATGACTTACTTCGGGATGAAATTGCACGCCATAAATTCTTTTAGCTTTATTTTCGATGGCGGCGAAGGGTGCATTATCAGTTTTGGCGATAATTTTAAAATCTTTAGGAATTGATTCAACGCGGTCACCATGACTCATCCATACCTGGCTGGATTTGGTTTTAATTGCTTTAAATAACAAGGAATCGGTAATTATTTTGATATTAGCTTTGCCATATTCTCTTTTATTGGTTTTAGCTACTTTAGCATTAAAAGATTTACAAATTAATTGCTGCCCATAGCAAATGCCAAGGATGGCAGCATCTAAATCAAAAATTTTACGATCAATTTGTGGGGCATTTTTTTCATAAACTGAAGCTGGTCCGCCCGATAAAATAATTCCTTTAGGATTTATTTTGGCAATTTCTTGATAACTGATGTCAGAATTTTTAATTTCACAAAAAACCCCGATTTCTCTGATTCTTCTTGCGATTAATTGCGTAACTTGACTGCCGAAATCAATAATTAATATTAGGTTATTCATTAGATAAAATAGATTTGGTAATTAAAATTTTAATTTCTTTAATCGAGAAATTCTTGGACAAGATTTGATCAATGCTTTGACATAAAATCAATTTAATTTGTAGTTTTTTTGCTAATTTGGCAATTGACTTGGTGGCAATTACGCCCTCATAGGTTTTATGTTCTTTTTGTATTTCTAAATATTTTTTACTGGTTGCGATTCTAAATCCCAGCATGTTATTGCGTGATTTGGTGCTGGCACAGGTAAGAAAAATATCACCAAAACCGGCTGGATTATTTAAATCATCGCTGATTTTTAACTTTTTACAAATTAGAGAAATCTCTGCTATTCCTTGTAAAATTAAGGCTGATTTGGCATTTTGGCCTAAATTCAGCCCGTCAATTATTCCGCAGCCAATTGCAATAATATTTTTAAAAATCCCGCATAATTGGGTGGTAATGACATTTTGAGAATATTTGCTTTTAAAATAATCATTTTGTAGCAAAGCAGAAACTTGATTAGCAAATTTTTTATTTTTAGAGGCGATGGTAGTAAGAGTGGGAGCCTCTGACGCTACTTCGCCAGCAAAATTGGGACCGGATAAAATTGCATAGTTACTTTTTGGCAATAAATCTTCAATTAATTCGCTGAGAAATTTTTGTTTGGTAAAATCAAAGCCTTTGGAGCAAATAACGATACCAATTGCAGTTTTTAATTTGGCGTCAGCAATATTTTTTAAAATTTTAAATATGGTTTGTGAGGGAGTAACAATAAATACTAAATCAACATTTTTTATCTGGGTTTTTAAGTCATCAGAGGCCTTAATTATCTTGCTTAATTCAACATTTGGCAGGAATTGATGATTGCGGTGATGATTATTGATCTCATTAACTATTTCTTGATTATTGGCGATTAAGCCAATTTGATTTTTAAGGTTTTGATCCGATTTTAAATTATTTTTAGTGATATTTTTGGCAATTAAATTGGCAATTGCAGTGCCCCAGGCCCCAGCGCCGATCACCAATATTTTAGCTAGAGATTTATTTGTTTTTACAATCGTCATTTACTTAAATTAATTGCTAATTATTACTATCGCTTGAGCCAGATAAATTTTGGTCACATGATCACTATCTGAAATTTTTTTGCCAATTAAAAATTCATCGCTTAAAGATAAATTAATATCGATTTTTGAAGTTTGAAAATAATCTTTAAAATTTTTTAATTTATCATCGGTAAGTTTCACAAACGGCTTGCCTAATTTATCATTATCGATTTCAATATCTAAAAAACCGATATTTTTGCCAATTCCAAAGCCGCTGGCTTTTGCCAAAGCTTCTTTAGCGGCAAATCTTTTGGCATAAAATAACGCCCGGGCTAAACTAGCATCCTTGGAAATCTTAATTTTCTGCGCTTTTTTGATTTCATTGGTGGTGAAGATTTTTTTTTCAAATTTTGTGCCAAATTTGGATAGAAGTTCCTGAATTCTTGCAACCGACACTAAATCAATTCCAACTCCCAAAATCATGTCTATAATATTAAAAAGCTTGATCTTAATTATTTCAAGCGTTACTAAAAGCAGAAGATAAGACTTAGATAATATACTGGCACATTCTTAAAAACAAATAATTAAAACAATAATGTCTGGCGGCGATAATTTTGTAATTACAGTTGGCAATTGCGGCGCTATTGTTGCTTTGCATGGTAAGGACAAAATTAAAAATAAGATTTTTTTGGACGAATTAAATGAAGATAGTAAAAAGGAATTAGCAAATTTATTCTTGTTCAATAAAAAAGCGCCGATCTATATTTTATTTGACACCATTAATCAAATTTACCGAAAAAAAATCTATCCGGCAGTAAAAAAGTCTGATTTAGTCCATGTGATTAAGCGGGATATGGAGCAAGATGAAGATAAGGAAAGTCTTAAAAATTACATTCTCTTAAATAAAAAAATCACTGCCGCTAGAAGGTGGGAATGTCTGTTTGTTTCTTTCTCTGGCTCCAAGGTAACCGATGATTGGATTGAATTTTTGCTTGATCGGCCCAATTATCTGGTTGGTATTTATATGCTACCAATTGAAACCTTCTCACTATTTAATTTGATCAAATCTAATATCAGATTGAATTCCCGAATTATCCTCAAAAGAAATGATCTCTATTGTTTTATTTTACAAAATAAAGTTAACGGTGTCAGGCAGATCGTTTTTTCTGAAGTCAGCATTGTCTTCACCAGAATCGTGAATTATGATTTTGGCGCCTCGGATTTTCTAGAAAAATATGAGCAGGATTTATATAGCACTTTTGAATATTTAAAGAGATTATTCCCGGAATTAATCATGGGGGAACTTGATATCATTAATATTTTGCCCAAGGAGGTTATCGATAAAATTAAAACCATAGATAATGTTGAGCTCAATTTTGTTAATTATACCCCATCTCAAGCTGCTATAGTGGCGGGATTTAAAGGGGTGGTGGCCGACAATAGCGGCTATTGCGATCTGGTGATTTCCAGGATTTTTATCAAATCAAGACATAAGATTTTAAAATTTTTTACCCCAAAGATTAAGAATTTACAGAAGTTTTTTTATATCTTCAAATTTTCTAAATATCTAAATATTTGCCTGTCAGTAGTTATTTGCGTGATTGGATTAAATATTTTAATTGCCAATCAAAAGTTTGGATCTTTGATTTCTGCCGCCGAAAAACAAAAGCAAGAAGCTTCAGATGATTTGCAAAAAATTAAATCATCAGAAATTGATGGTAAGTCCTTAAATGATGTTGATATTGATCAGATTATTGATATGGGAAAAATTCATGAAGCTCTGGATGGCGTTGGATTTAATTTTATTGATGCTTATCAAAAATTATCAATTATCAAAAATTACAATGTTGCGCTCTCCTCTTTTGTTTATGATTTGAGTAATTTTAATAGCAAAGCCGAGAATAAAAATCTTGTTTATAAAATTGATATTAATGGTCAGATTTACAATAAAAGCGGCGATACCGAAGATTTATTTAGGGAGTTTGATGGTATGATTGTGTCAGTGAAACAAGTTTTTAACAAAAATCAGGTTAAATATACTGAATTGCCAAGAAATATTGATTTTGCTAAGAAATATTATGATTCTCCAGTTCAAATTACTATCGATAACCAAATGACAAACAATGATAATCAGTGAGATCAGAAAAAAAATAATTATTAATTTTACGGTATGTGCAGTTTTTGCTCTGGTAATTGCAATATTGCTTTTTTACTCAAGCAAGCATAAGAAAAGCCAAGATGCAAAAATTCAATTTATCAATGAATTAGCTTCACAAGCAAAATCAAAGGCTTCAGAATATCAAAGTAAGACTGAAGAAACCAAAAAATATATGGAAATATGGAAGGATATTTCTGATCGTAAAAAAAGTTTTGATGGTATCAAAATTGACGATGTGAATAGCTTACTCAACAAATTATCCGAGAAATATTATATTAGCAATCAATCAATCAAAGTATCGCTGCCGGAGAATCTTAAAGATGGGGTTTTTGACCGTAAAAGTCTTGCAGTTGCTTATGCGATTGTAAGCATTTCTTTTACTGCCATAGATGATGAGAAAGCGATATTATTTTTATCTGATTTTCTTGGTAGCTTGATTGGTTATGTGGTGGTAACCGATATTGATATTAAGAAAAATAGAAAATATAGCGATCAAGATTTGGTTGATATCAGCTCTAATAAAATCAACGGCGCGATTTTGGTTAAATTTGAATTTGCCTGGTATGTTTATCGTAAAAAAGAAGAAGAAAATAAACCGCTGCCAAATATTAAAAACACTAATATTGCAGTACCGGATTTTAAAGGCAGTCAAAATCCTGACCTGAATATAAAAGCTGAATTAGACCGACAATGAAAAAAATGCGAATTAAATTACTGCGCAGTTTCATCATTAGCTGCTTCTTTGCTTGCGTAGTGACCTATGTTAACTCCTGGTCACAAGCTGCTGCCGCGCCTCCGCTTGGAGCTATTAATAATGATATAAAAACCGAGGCTAAGGATAATCCAAGCCCGGCGACAGATAATGACCAAGTAAAGCCTATTGGTAATTTTATTACTACTCTAATTGGTAATGATTTAGCTAAGACCCCTGATAATAATTTGGGCTCCGCAACTGAGGGCGCTGCTTTTGGTCACGCGACAGCGAGTAAGGTAACCGGTGATATCTCCGGCCTTCTTGGTAATAATAAAAAATCTATGTCTTTAATGTATGATGATGAGGAATTGGCCAATATTCAAAATGCCGTTGATTCATTCAAAAATGACCGGCTTTATATTCCAGCCGGTGGGGAAGCTCCAAAAGATGATAAGAAGCCCGAAAAAGAAGGGCAGGATAATATCCAATCCTATATTTATCTGGGATCAATCATGTATTTTGGGCCAAAAAATTGGATCGTATGGATTAATAATAAAAAAATCACTTATGAAGATAATAAAGCCAGTAATGAATTATATTTAATCTCAGTTACCAGGTCAGATGTTGATATTTTATGGACCATTAGCATCAGTAAATGGAAAATTCTTTCCGGCAAGAAAAGTGAGGCATTAGCACCAAAGATTAACAATAAAAACCAAGTTGAGATCAGCTTCAAGCTTAAACCAAACCAAACCTATGTTTTAAGATCCGATAAGGTGGTAGAAGGGGTGCAAATGCCGTTTACAGGTGGCAGCGAGGTTAGCGCTACCCCTACCCCAACTCACTAATTACTTAGCGGCAATGCCATACAGATATCAAATAATAATGATTGCAATTATTGCAGTAAATAGCTTTTTAGCTGTCGCGATCTCTCCTAAAATTATTGCCCATATGGGATAATGAAGCCATAAAATGCAATAGACAAAGTTATTGACGCCAAGTAAAAATTTTCCTCTCGGGTGTCAATAGTAAAGAAGCCTATAAGAAAGCTGAAAAGTTAGGTGCTGAATGCGGTATTTAGTAATATCCGGTTGGTTTGGCTGGATATAGTTATACTAAATCCCATTTATAATTCCATATATTACTTGAATTTATATTACCAA
>CAZUPN010000077.1:0-6973 GCA_964622015.1 uncultured Rhizobiaceae bacterium
TCAGCTTATTTTAATCTAGCTTTTAAATTGACACGGAATGTTGGACGTTCTCATTCTTTTTAACTATTATCGGCTCAAAAGAGGCATCTCTATTTCTAGGATTATCTATCTGAACTTGACCATCTCCAGTTAAGACAGTTTTAGAGGAATATCCATTGCGGTAATTATCACAATCCTTATCTCTTGCTGCATTTTTACCATATCCCAAATGAAGATCCATTTCGAAGCTTAAGGCTCTTTCAATTAAAGCTTTCTTTAAATTATTAAACAAACCATCTTTGCCGATCAATCCTTCGGGATTATTTATGTCATAATCCTTCATTAAATCATATTTGACAAACTTATAAGAGCTGACGCTCTTAAAAAAGTTTATCGGTTAATTAATCATTTACACAAAATTTATGAAACTCTCCAAAAAATTTGTTAATAATTAGGATTTGATCATAAAAAATTACAAATAAATTTAACATTTTGATACATGTTGGCTGTTAGATTAAATTTAAACTATTACATTTAACGCTTATTTTGACCATGTGGTAATATTTTCCTTAAAGAACTAACTATTGTGGAAGGTTTACTACTACCACTATCTATTTCCTCTATAATTGTGCCACTATCAGAATCCCGATCTTTTTGAGCAGTAGCATCAGTATTGCGTTTTCTACCGAACCTAAAATGAGATAAAGAGCTAACTCTTGTGGAAGGTTTACCACTACCACTATCTATTTCCTCTATAATTGTGCCACTATCAGAATCTCGATCTCTTTGAGCATCAGTATTGCGTTTTCTACCGAACCTAAAATGAAATACGGCTTGAAGTTCTGACACTCTTGATCTTTTTATTCGTGAAGTTACTACAGTTTCTGTGGGATCTTCTGGAGCAATTGCAATTAGATGAGTTTTTAGAGATTTTGAAGTTAAAACAACTTGTCCTTTACTACTATCTACAACAAATTGTACTATAATATTTGCTTTACAATCTAAATCACGTTTATCTTTTATTCTTTCATATAATTTTCCATTACTCATATTATACACTATAAGATCGGCCAGTTCTTGACAATCTTTCTTTTGTTCATCATTTTCTTGTTTATCCTCAACCTCACTTAACATTTCTTCTCTTTGGCTATCTTGATCTTTAGCATCATTTTTACCTAAAATGCTAGATACTTTACTTTTGCCAGAATGGAGCGTTTTTTTTGCTGATCTTTTTGATTCATATAATGCATGTTTTAGAATGTTATGAAGTTCTTTTATTACTTGTTTGGTTTGACTATGATCTAATGTAGATGCTAGGTTAATAGCAATAATCGTGGCTAGTTTTTGCATTTCATCTACATCATCTACCACTTCTGCAAAATGTTTTACTAATTCTTTTTGTCGTTTTTTATCTAGTTGGCGTAATATTTCGGCAGAAGCAATAGGAACAACACCAATAAAAGGAATATGCATTGGCGAAGCTTTATTAATAATGCGCCAGGCAACTTTAATCGTTCTTGCAGTTGCAGCAAGAGTACCTTTTTTGATTGCAACAAAGATGGTGCTGGCACATTTAGCGGCAATGAAGGAGTAATAGATTCTTTCTTGTAAAATATGGTATAACATGCTTTTGTACGGGTCTTGCTTAATTACTGCTAGCATTTTTCGCTCTTCTTCATTCAATTGGCATTGTTTATTTACGTCGGTTTGGATTTGATTTAATATATTTTGGATCTGGTGCATTTGTTTCTTAACCATATAAGATTCTTCATCTCGATAATAATCTTGCTCTTCTCTATCGTTTAAAGATAAAATTTCTAATTTACTTAGCATTTCGGTTTCTTCATATTCTAGATATTCTTCCCAATTTAAATTTAATCCTAGATTTTGACTTTGTTCTTCCATTAGAATTAATGAGGTTTTAAGTAGATTAGATACATCTCCATCAGCTTCACAAAAATTTAAAGATAAAAGCTTGAGACCTTGTTGGTAATCTAGCTCTAAAGAAGTGGAATAATATGCTGGTATTTCACCCTCTTTATATACCATTTTACCAAAAATTTCTTCTCTAAAATCAGTAGTTAAATCTTGAGGATGTTTTTTATAAACCTTAACTTCCTCGTTAATTATCAGTTGATATGCTATATAATGGCCAAAAATATTTCTTTGTTCTAAAAATAAAAATTGCTTTATTGGTTTTGGAGGAGTGTCAAATCTATTGGCTAGAGTTACTAGTGACAATTGATAGCTATCATGAGTAAGCAAAATATCCTGATCAATCAGACTATTTACTTCGGGAATATCAGATGCAGCTATTTTGATAGCAGAACCAGAATTAGGAAATAATGGTTCATGATCTCTATATTGCAATCGCTGTAATTCTTCTGCAGAACTACTTGATAATTGTAGAATTTCAAACCTTATATCCAACGCTGCTTTAACTAAAAATTCGAGTTCTTGTACTTGAGATGAGATAGCCATTAATCTGTAACTTTTACCTTCAAAAATTATTGTTTGCTCATCAAAGTTAAAAGATGAGGTAAATTGATACCTTAGACAATTTAGAATAAAATTTCTTTTATCTTCAGTCATTAAAGTTTTGGATTGTTGGCCTAATATCAAGTTATACAACTTCTTTAAAAAAAGTTTGGCTTCGATGCCGGAGGTAAATATAATATTAAAGTTATCGTTAATATGATTTAGAGCACAATCATCAAAAATAGGTGATTCAGATTTATCTGGCCTCTGATCTAGATTGAAGGTTTGGATTATTTGCCTGAGTAAAATAATCGGCAAGGTCTTCAAAAGCTTTTTAGCTTCTTGACAAGTCTTGAAATTATCATCTTTATTCGCTTCTTGCCTTATGTCTGAAGCATAAGACAAAATGCTGATGATAATGTTTATAATCTCAGTCTTGGAAGGAGATTGCTCTTGATTTAATGGCTGCTCCAACATTAGAGTTAACTCCGTGATGTGAGAAATAACTATAGTTCTTAGTTCAAATTTACTATGTCTTAGAAAAATTAATACATGAGGAAGATGAAACCTTTGTTCCTTATAAACTAATTCAAGTATTATTGGCAATCGTTCTAAAAGAGCTGGTTCTTTGGACCTATATATTACATCTGTAAATGCTTTATTATTACCAAACTTTAGAATTTCAACTATAGGATCGATAGCATCTATTCTATTTATATTTTTTAAATATATTATCATTACATTAGCTATTTTTTCACTAACTTCTGGGTTGTTGGCAATTTTAATAACTTCTAATGGTGTTTTAAAAGATTTAATATCCAAATCATTGCTTTTTAAAATCTCTTCTATCTCCCCCTCAAGTTTTTCAAGAATCCCTATGTCAGTTTCGATGATTCTTGGTGACATTTGGATGACAGCACCTGGATTCCCGACTTCCAAAATATCCAATAACCTATTAGCTACCTTTTCTTCAAGTTCTGGGTTATTGGCAATTTTTAAAAGCTCCGGTAACGACTCAATGATTAAAGGTTGGTTATCAGATTTTTTACTATCCAAAGAATCCAATAGTTTTTTAGCTACTTCTTTAGCAAGTGCTGAGTTATTAGCAATTTTAGTGATTTCTAACAAAGCTTTGATATTTAGAAACTCATACCGCCAATAATAAAGTTCGTACTGCCATAACTGCAATAAATCTTCAGCTACTTCTTTAGCAAGTTCTGAATTATTAACACATTTAATGGTTTTTGTTATCACTTCGATAGCTTTATCATAATCCATCAATTCATCATCCCATAAAATATCACGCATAAATCCAGCGACTCTTCTAAAAAAATTTGGATCTTTAGCTATTTTTTCAGCAAATTCTGGATCACTTTCTGAAATATCAAAAATCTTAGTAATTTTTGGCAAATCTTTACTTTTATCTCTGAGACTCTCACCAAACGTGGTAATTTTTGGTAAACTAAAGAGATCCAATAACCCATCCCTTATTTCTTCAACGAATACCAAGCCATTAGTGATTTGAATAATTTTCTTTATAATATTAGCAGCCAAAGACCTGTTATCAACATTTTTATCCTTCAAAAGACCAGTCAGCTTTTCAAAATCTTGTTTTATTAATCCAATTTTGTCAGCATTTTGTTCTAAGATTTTGCATATTGCGTTAATTGTATCTTTATTCTTATCGTTTTTTATCTCTTGAACTAGGGCGTCAAGAATAGCAATTTTTATTTTATCTAACTCTAATTTTTTATCTTGATCTACTTTAGATATTACACTTCCCAACAATATTAATATAATTTCTATTGCTTTTTTTCTAATCTTCCATTCTTTATGTTTTAATAACTTTAATGATTTATCCATCAATTCATTTCTATCAACGACTTGTGTTTTAAAAGTATTATTTACTAGTACACTTAATATTGCTACCACCCCTTCTATTTTGTAGGTTTTTTGATCTTTTTCTATAATTTTATCTGCTTCTTCCTCTATCTCTTCTTTTTCATCTTTTTGACTAATTGTAGCTTCTTGTACCTCATAACTAATTACACAATTCATCATCTCTAGCATTTTTTGCGAGATATAGCCGCTATAAATTATCTCTTCACTCCATTTTTCCATCCCTCCATCATCTTCAATTATCACCTGATCAATTACATCAATCATTCTTTGCACATTTGGAATTCTTGAGTCAATTTCGCCATCTCTTTTTGCTTGACCAAGTAAATGCATCATAAGAGCGATCTTTTGCTCTAAACCTAACTCAATTATACCATCAATATTGCAAGTTACCGCTTCCCAAAATCTAGTGACTAACAATTCATTATCTGTTGCAGCAGCCATTGCTGCCAAGAATTTTAAAGTCATTAAATATTTTGGCTCATTTCTATGATTAGCGATAAATTCTGCAGCTTCTTTGAATTGTTTTGGATCTGTGCTAGCCAGCCTTTCTTGTAGACAGCATGCAACTAGATATTCCTGGAAGGTTAAATGGATAAAGCTATAATCTTTTACTAAAGTTTTAGATGGATTAAATTTTTCTAAAAGAGTTGTGTCTGGTAAATCCTTAATTTTTTTTGATACTTGTTTTAGAAGATTTTTTATACCATCAGTTTGAAGTTTATTTTTGAGTGCTAGATGACTTTCATCATTTATGTTACTGAGACCATTTATTAGATCTCCATAGCTACTAACAGCAAATTGTTCTCTGAATATATTTTTAATTAAATCTTTTTCTTTATCGTTGAGTTTTTTTGTATCTTCTAGAACCCTTAAAACTTCTATTAAATTAGCCAACTGCCTTTTAAAAGAGTTGCTTTCTTCTGTCTTTAGCAAACCATATCGCTCGACATGATGCATACTAATACCATATTTACCTTTTTCAGTAAATTTTTTAATAAATTTATCTTCAATGACTAAATCTTCTACGCTTATAAATGATTCATATGCTAGGTCCTGCAATAATTTTATTTCTTTTGTTTGCCAAATTTCACTATCATCAATGTCTTTTAATTTTCCATGTTTGTAACAAGGATCATCTTTCTTTTTTAAATATCTTTTACCTAACCTCACAATTACTTCATGATAAAGACTATTAATGTTAAAATCACTCTTGAATTTAGTACGAGCTTCTTCATCTTGCCAGATCCAACATAACATTACTGCATTGATTGGAGTTGTGCATATTGACCTGACATCAGAATTTGCAATCAGGAAAGATTTTAGCTCAGTCGCTAATTCTGGATTACTCTGAAAATTATGATCTACATACTTTTCAACATCAGCTACAGTAAAGCCGATGTTTTCGATTATACGTCCGAAACCTAACTCTTGCTTTTTATTATCATCTATAGCATTAGGTCTTGAAGTCATGATGATGTTTGGATATTTAAAAATTCTATCAAATATCTTTTTGGCATCGCTACCTATTTCAGTCACTTGATTTGCTACCTCATCATAACCATCTACTAAGAACAAAACTTTATCAGAATGTTCTTTTAATGCCTCGTTAATTTCTTGAAAAGTAATATCGCCTTCGATATTTATATAAATAAAATAGGCAAGAGGGTTTATTCTAAATCTATCATCTGTGCATCTCCAACCAGATAATTTTTTAAGATTTATTCTAAATACATAATCAAATTTATCAGGCCACAGGGGCTTTTTTTTATTACCATCTTGATCACTAACCTCCTGATCAATAGACCATCTATAAGCCATATAATCCATCAAGGTAGTTTTACCAATACCTGCAGCACCAAGAATTAATATTCTATTAGCGGCTGGATGATCATCATCCAATTGATCAAAAATTACTTCTGGTTGAATTGGTTTTTTATCACCAGTAACCGATTCATACTTACTAAGTGTTTGATGCGCAGCAAAAACTCTTTCCTGATATGTATCTTTCAATACTATCTGAAGATTTATGTAATAATCTTGGAAACTTTGTCCTTTAATTGGCTCATCTTCATCCTTAATATCAATTTCAATAAATTTTGGTAATTTATCTCGACTTCTATAAAAACTATGCAATTTACCTTTTAGAGTAGGTTGTTCGATAGTCCCATCAGAAGTTTTATCATTTTGATCGCTATTTATTTTACTAGAAGGTCTCATATTGAAATATTTTAATTTGATAATTTTTGTGTTCTTTATTGTGCTAACCAACTACAAGATGAAGCATATAAAACAAGGTACGACAAAAAATCACACAGGATAACCTTATTTCAACTAAACAAACTCATTAATTTTATAGTTTGGAAGATCCATGAAATAAGCACCGGCCCTGGCATTTTATTTAAAAACTATGATATATTACTTCTCATAGTCAGTAATTTTTCTTTGTTAAATAAATTTTCTAAAAATTGTATCATTTTTAAATGGCTAGATTTCTAAAATTTAAACCATAGACTTTTTTAACTTGAAATAGACTTAAGAGATTATTAACAAATTATTTTACAGGGAGTGTCCATAATTCCGTGTCAAATTTCTATTTAGGCTAAATTTAACCTCA
>CAZUPN010000078.1:0-6969 GCA_964622015.1 uncultured Rhizobiaceae bacterium
GATCATAACCACTAGGTTCGTACTTCCTGCTGCAATCTACCAGCTTTTTGATGAGAAGTATTAAATTAGTGCTAAAGCCCCAAAATTATGGTTCAGAATTTTTTCTTAAAGCTCAATGTTTTTTATAATTAAAATTAATTTAAGTAATGGCTAGATCAAATTTGAACATAATTTTCAAATATTGGCCCCAAAATTTATTATTTTATACCGATTCCAGGAAATATATGACAATTTTTTGTCCCACTATCAATATAATTTTCATTCTAGGAGTAAGCGGCCTGGCGGTATTTTTTCAAAAAGCAGAGCGCCAAATCCTTATATTCATGTCAGAAAAAACAGGAACAAATTATATAACTTGAAATATGGTATACATTTTTGTCGGGAGATTTGTATTTACAGGTAGTTTTCTATGAAATCACTTAAGCCATTGGCTGATTTGGCCGTTTTTGCCTATAAATTTGATATAGGGTGGCAATAAGGCTGCAAAATGCTGCAAAGGATAGCCATAAAGCAGGTGAAGAATTATTGCCGGTTTTGTGAACTAAGATAGTTGAGATTACTGGGGTGAAGCCGCCAAAAATTGCTTGTGATAAGGCGTAAGATAAAGAAAAGCCAATACCCCTGATTGCTGGTGGTACGATCTCGGTTAAATTTACCATTAAGGCGCCATTATATCCAGCGTAAACAACGCAGATAAACAATTCTGCGATTAAGAGTCTGGTTAGTGATGGTGCTGCGGTCCACCAGTAAAAAATTGGGTAGGATAATGATATTGCCACTATGCTAAAAAATGCCAATTGTTTGGTGCGGCCGATTTTATCTGACAATGATCCCATGATTGGACATAAAATAAAGCCGATAATTGCAATTAAGCAGGTTGAAAAAAAAGCATCAATTTCGCTTAAATGTAAATCTAGTTTACCATGGCTTGGCATATAAACGGTGACCATGTAAAAAAGCGTATTGGAAACAAAGGTCAAAGTCATGCCAAGTAGTACAATTTTCCAGCTATTTGCAAGTTGAGTAAAAATTTGTTTGATAGTTGGATGAGATTTTTGTTTGGTAAATGCTTCAGTTTCTTGTAAATTACGTCTTTGGTAAAAAATTACCGGTACAATAAAGCAGCCAATTAAAAAGGGAATTCTCCAGCCAAAATTTGCCATTTGCGTCGCGGTTAGAACTTTGCTCATGGTAAAGCCGATGGTGGCAGCAAAAAGTACTGCAGCCATTAAAGAAGATGATTGCCAAGCAACAAAAAACCCTTTTTTTTCTGGTGGAGAAATTTCAGATAGATAAACTGAAACCCCGCCTAATTCAGCGCCAGCTGAAATACCCTGAATTAAACGCGCCACTAAAATTAGAATTGGCGCTGCGATACCAATTGTATTATAGCTTGGAGTCAGGGTAATAATGGCCATGCTTATTGCCATTAAGGTTAAAGTTAGAATTAAGCCTTTTCTACGACCATTTTTATCAATATAAGAACCAATAATCATGGCGCCAATTGGCCGCATCAAAAAGCCAGTGGCAAAGACCATTAATGTCATGATCATTGAGGCATATTCATTATTATTGGGGAAAAAAGTACGGGCAATCATTGAGGCGTAAATTCCGTAGAGGAAAAAATCATACATTTCAAAGAAATTACCACTAGTGACGTTTAACACTGCTTTTAGTCGATTATTTTGCATATATTTAAATTTTTTGTTTTATTAATTAGCAGTCAAAAGCTGCAAGTTATTAACTATTATTAAATTGCTGGTTATTTTCAATCTCTCCAATATAGGCCGGGGTTTTATAGCTGCTATTTCTTCCCCAATAAAAAAATATCAATGAAGAAATTGCTAAAATAACATGGTCTATAATGTCAGGAATCAAGCCAAGGCCACCAAAAGATTTGCTGCCTAAAAATCCAAATAAAGCCGCAAAAGCCAGATAGCAAAGAAACCAATTGGCATTTTTAATGTCTTTGATATTTAAATTTTTATGCTTAATTGAATAATATACATAAAAAGGTAGGCCAAATAATACTACGAAAATTACCTGACCATTTAACGGCCAGCATGACCAATAAAGCATAAAACTTACTAAGATAAATCCAAGTGGCGCAAAAAATTTCATGCCCGGAATTCTAATTGCATTTTTATGTAATTTATCAGGGGCAATTTTTCTAAAGGAAATTGCACAAACTGAACTTGAAGCATAACCAAGCACATATCCAACCGAGATAACCGCCGCCATCCGATCCCAGCTTGGCAATAACCAGAGGCAAATAAAAGATAAAATTAAAAGCACCGATAAGGCACCGGTTGGAAGACCAGTTTTATCACTACGTTTTGCAATAATTTTTGGCATATGATCTGACATGCCATACATAATTCTGGCAGTAACTGAATTATAGACAATTCCTGCTCCTGCTGGAGATATAAAGGCATCTAAATAAAGCAACATTGCAATCATATTTAAATTTATTGCTAGCGCTAAATCAGCAAAAGGAGAGGCAAATTTTAAGCCATTCCAGCCATGCTTGCTAACTAAATGAGCTGGCATTGAGGCAATGTAAACATATTGCAGTAATACATAGATGATTGCAGAGATCAAAATGGTGGCAATAATTGCAATTGGGACATCTCTTCTAGGGTTTTTGGCCTCTGAGGCAAAGCTAACTGGCGATTGAAAACCATTGAAAGAATAAACGATACCAGCAGTAGTGATCGCAGTAAATATACCGCTAATTCCATATGGCGCAAATGCATGGCTTGCAATATCATAATTAGTAGTTGAATGATAGCTAACTACAATAAAGCTTATGATCACAACTAAAGGCGCGATTACTTTAAATAAAGTGAAAGCCTTAATTGATCTGGCAAGAAAGCGTAGTGAATAATAATTAATTAAGAAGTAAAAAATGCAAATTATGCTTGAAACTATTAGACCTAAATTAGTTAATGAATGAGAGTTAATGTCAAATAATGATCTGGCCCAATCATAATTCCAGCTACTTAAATATTGCACTGAAGCCGTTGCTTCCGAGGGTACGGTGCTTACATAGCCAATCATAATTGTCCATTCTGCAAGAAAAGTTACAAAGGGCCCGTGAGTATAGCGCAAATAATAACCAATACTTCCCATCCGAATTGGCGAGGTGGTAGAGATTTCGACGATACTTAAGGAAACTACCAAGATAATCAAAGCGCCAATAACCCAGGAAAAAATTGCCGCCGGACCTGCCAAAGTTGCCGCTCGCTCCGCTCCAAATAACCAACCAGAGCCGATAACGCAACCAACTCCTGATGCAATTAAAGTAAGTAATTTAACTGGCTTGTTTTTCATATTGCTTGTGATATTTAAGTTATTCATTTTACGGATCTAATTAATTCAAGCGGTTACGCCAATTTTCTTATTTTTTAGATTAGTTATTTAGGTTAATGTTACTGGTAACAATTTTTTGAACTTAAACTTGAAATTTATATCAAAATTTCGACAGATTAAAAAAGACTCTATTTAGGGAAAATATTTATGTCAATCTTTTAAAAAATTGATTTATAATTTTAAATATTACAAAGTAATTTCTGAGACATTACATAATATTTTATACCAAAATCCATATAAAATACTAAATATAGTAAAATATTTTTGAGGAAAATTAATGCTTTTAAAGCCTTGTATATATTGGGATTAAAAGCGTTAATTTTTACCAAAAAAATAAAGCTATATGTAGTATTTATATGGATTTTAGATTATAGCATTTACCCCCATAATTTCATGAATTCTGCAAATAAAAAAGCTTTATTAAAATTATCAAAACCAAGGGCAGTTATCTTTGACTGGGATAATACTTTAGTCAATACCTGGTCGTTGATCCATTTGGCGATTAACCATACTATGGAAAATATGGGTAAGCAGCAGTGGAGCGAAGAAGAGACCAAAGATCGGGTGCGTAATTCGATGCGAGAATCTTTCCCGGCAATTTTTGGCGATGATTGGCAAAAAGCAGGCAAAATCTATCAAGATCGATATCATTCATTTAATCTTGAGAAGCTAAAATTTCTGCCCTCGGCCCTTGATCTAATTGACAAATTACATCAAAATAAAGTTTTGTTAATAGTGATCAGCAATAAATTTGGCGCTACTTTAAGAAAAGAGGCGAAGCATTTAGGAATTGATAGTAAGTTTTTTTCAATTATCGGATCAATGGATGCCACTGCTGATAAGCCAAGCAAGGAGCCGGTTGAATTAGCATTGCTTGCCAGTGCGATCAATCCCAATTTAGATCATATTTGGTTTATTGGCGATAGTATTGTTGATTTAGAATGCGCTTATAATTCTAATTGCTATCCAATAATTTACGGTGATGGCGCGACTATTGATCAAGAAATTTTGCTGCAAGGTAAAAATCAGGAAGGCGCAATTGCAATGATTGATGATTATCAGGAATTGATCAAAATTATTGATGATCTATTTAAATAAAATAATTTGAATTATGAATGATAATAATAAAGACCAGGGCCAATCTTCTAATTTAAGTAATATTTTAAAATTATTGCCATTTTTTCGCCCTTATAAGCAGGAAATATTTTGGGTGGCGGTTGCCTTACTGGTGACGGCAATCACAGTATTATTTTTTGGCAAAATAATTAAATATTTAATTGATCTTGGCTTTGCCAGTAAAAATAATTATTTACTTGATGCTACTTTGATTATTTTTGTCTCTGGGGTAATAACGATGGCGGTTGCCGGCTATTATCGCTCTTCTTTAATCAATAGCATTGCTGAAAAAGTCGTGGCTGATTTAAAGAAAAAAGTCTATAATCATATCGTCCAAATTTCTCTGGAATTTTTTGAAATTACCAAATCAGGAGATGTAATATCGCGTCTCACTGCTGACACCATCCCAATTTACAATCTAATTAGCGATTCGATTTCTTTCTTCTTAAGAAATATTTTATTATTTGTTGGCGGTATTACTTTGCTAGTTCTTACCAGCTTTAAACTGACTTTGATTTCTTTAGGATTAATTCCTTTAGCTATTGCTCCAATATTTATTATTGGCAAAAAGATTAAAAATTTCTCTAAGCAGTCCCAGCAAGCAGGTGGCAGCGTTGGTGCTCATATTGAAGAAACCATCAGCGGCATTAAAACCATCCAATCTTATTTATGCGAAGAAAAAGAAATGCGTAATTTTGATAATTATATCAATCAAGCATTAACAATTGCCTTAAAAAAAACTAAGATTCGCTCCTTATTAATTGCCTTAGTAATTGCTCTTGCTTTTGGTGCAATTTCAGTAGTATTGCTAGTTGGTGGCCATGATGTTTTAAGAGGCAAAATGACTTCTGGCGATTTATCTTCTTTTATTTTTTATTCAGTAATTACTGCCACTTCTTTAGTTTCAATCAGTCAAATTGCTGGTCAATTACAAACCGCCTCTTCGGCGTGTGCTAGAATATTTGAATTATTAACTATCAAATCTCCGGTTGCAGAAATAGCTAATCCGACAAAATTGCCGGATAATTCTAGCCTTAAAATAATTTTCAATCAGGTAGATTTTTTCTATCCTTCAAGAAAAGATCGTTTAATTTTAAGAAATTTCAATCTTGCAATTGATCAAGGGCAAAAAGTTGCAATTATCGGACCTTCGGGATGCGGCAAAAGCACAATCTTACAGCTTTTAATGCGCTTTTATGATGTAAGCTCAGGGTCAATTAAAATCAATGATATTGATATTAGAAATTTATCTTTTGATGATCTTAGAAAAAATTTCTCTTATATTTCACAGGATTGTTTTATATTTTCTGGCACGATTTTTGAAAATATTGCCTATGTTGATAAAAATATTACTAAAAAAGAAGTTGAAGAAATCATCGCTAAAAATGAAGCGCTGGAGTTTATTAACCGACTGCCAGAAAAATTAGATTCGGCAGTTGGTCAAAAAGGTATAAAATTATCTGGCGGCGAGAGACAAAGAATTGCAATTGCCAGAGCAATTATCAAAAATTCTCCAATATTATTACTTGATGAAGCCACCTCAGCTCTTGATAATCAAAATGAGCAATCAATTGTTAAAACCATCACCAAAATTTCTCAAAATAAAACCGTAATCACCATCGCCCATAAATTATCCTCAATTTCTTACAGCGATAAAATAGTTTTTATTAAAGATGGTCAGATTGTAGAGGAGGGCGGTCATAAAGCATTATTAGCTTTGGGCGGCTTTTATAACAAGATGTATGAGGCAGAGATTGTGGGGGTGGCGTGAGTTTATTTAATTTATTTGTAAATACAGCCCTTGCAAAAAATAAATTTATCTTTAGGATCTTGCGCTTGCTTAGGCCCGAATAGCTCAGTTGGTAGAGCAAAGGACTGAAAATCCTTGTGTCCGTGGTTCAAATCCGCGTTCGGGCACCACTTTTTGCAAAAAACCATTTTAGCCTCAGTAATGAAGCCAGATAATCAAAACATCACCATTTATCAATCAAGTGATGGACAAATATTCTTCAATATTAATGTTTTTGCAGAGACCGTTTGGCTTACTAAAAAAACAGATGGCTGAGTTATTTGGAGCAGAAAGCCATACCAGCACTTATCATTTAAAAAGTATTTTTAACAGTGCAAAATTAGATAAAAATTCAACTACTCGAAAAATTCGAGCAGTTCAAATTGAAGGAAATAGAGAGATTTTAAGAGATAAAAAACATTATAATTTAGATGTCATAATATCGCCAGGATATAGAGTTATAACATTTCCCATCTTTAAATATATTATTAATACCTCTAAGATTTAGATTATTATCAATCTAAATTTCTTAATCATGCCAAAAACAATAATATCACAAAAAACATATCTCAATAAGAAATTGGGCAAAGTTAATAAATCAAAATAAGCTAGATTGCTCGACTTCATCCACCCAAATCCCCTCCCAAACCTTACCTCCTATACCCCTAAGCCATTTTTTTTGTAAATTTTTT
>CAZUPN010000079.1:0-6816 GCA_964622015.1 uncultured Rhizobiaceae bacterium
GCAATGCTGGTGCCCTGACTAAACATTGATTTGTCTAAATCAGTATAAGTAATTACATTCATGCAAGTATATTGCAGGGATGATAAAAAGCCAATTATTAATAGTGGCAATATCATCAGATAATAGCTGGAATTATGGTTAATTAAACAAAGACTCGAGGTCAAAATACCAATTAAAATAGTATTTGATATTAAAGTAATTTTAAAGCCCAATTTTTTTAATATAAATTTAATAAAAAATTTTGCCGCTACCATTCCAATTGCTAAAAATAAAAGCAAAGTAGCGGAATCTATCGGATTATAGCCAAAATTAAGCTGAAATAATAATGGTAAAAGAAATGGGATTCCAGCAATTGCAGTACGGCTAAATATACTGCCAATTATTCCTATCCTAAAAGTATTAGTTTTAAAAATGGCCAAATTTAATAAGTTGGAGCCAAAAAATCGGTAGTTGATTGCATATATTATTAAAGAACTCAAAGAAACTATCAAAGCAACAAATTTTATTTCTCGCCTTATTGATTGCTCAGAAATTGTAGTTAAAAAAAATGATAAAGTAGCAACCCCCACCCCAAGAAAAATAAATCCTTGCAAATCAAATTTAGTTACCTCAATTGGCTTAATAGTTGGGATAAAAATTATCGCCAAAAAAATTGCAACAATTCCAATTGGAAAATTAACCTTAAAAATCCACCAACCACCGGTCCCAATATTGGCCCCAAAAGCGCCGGAACCGTGACATAAGCCATAACCCGCACCATCTCTTCGCCTTTAAAAATCCTAAGCAATATCAATCTTGCAACCGGCATCATGATCGCACCGCCAAAACCCTGAATTATTCTGTAGATAATTAACTCAAGCAAGCTAGCAGAAGTAGCGCAAGCAACTGAAGATAAAGTAAAAATAACAAAGGCCAGAATAAAGATTTTTTTAGCACCATATTTATCCGCCAACCAGCCACTAATTGGAATAAAGATCGCCAGGCTAATTAAATAGCTGGTCATCACCATTTTTAAAGAAATCGGATCGATGCTAAGCGCAAGCGCGATCTGCGGAATTGAGGTAGTAATTATACTGCTATCAAGCATCTCCATAAAAAGAGCGCAAGCAACCACTAGCGGTATTAACATCATTTTTAAATTTTTCATTCTCTTAATTGGCGTAATGTTTTATACTATTTAAAATAAATCTGCTCATATCATCATTATATATATCCGAATGAGCCCCGCCAGCCGAACCTTCTGGCCGATGATTGATAATTTTTTTGGCATCAAGATAAATAATTTTTGATGAATCTTGAGGATAATTTTGATCTTTTTTATCGAAGCATTCTTGTTGAAAATCAGATTTTTTAAAAAGATTATTATTAACAAAATTACTACAAGAATCTAGCGATAATTCCTCAAAAATTTTTGGATGTTTGGTAGCAATTTTATTATAAGCATCTTCAGAGCCGACGTAATAATTACCGGTTACACTCGCTATTTTAACCCCATAATCATATGGTGACCAGGTGTAAATTATGTTTTTTGCCCGATTATGTAAATTTTGATAAAAATATAATTCCTTTTTGTCTTTGCCGACAAATCTGCTAATTGGAAAGGCTGCTTGAATGCCAATTAATAGATCAGCTTTTGGTTTTTGGATTTTTTGCTCTTGTTGTTTTGAAGTTTCATAATTTGAAAATAATGAATTAGTTACAATTCTAGCTCCAAAACTATGTCCAATTAACACTAATTTAAGATCTTTATATTGCGATTTCAGCGGCAATAAAGTCTGATTAACAAAAATTTGACCCCAAATATCACCAATTTCATCAGCATCATGCATTTTGACAAAAAAACTTAATAATTTTCTAGTTGGATAGATAAACCAATCCTTAATAAAGCCATCACCAGACTCCATTGACCAGCTTGAAGGCCAGGTTATCGCTATTAGCAGCGGGTTAAAATTTTTTAAATCCTTATCTTCTTTGGCAAGCCTGATCAAATTACCATGTAAAAAATTAAAATTCTGTATCGCTTCTCTTTGAGTAGTATTCCAGCCCATAGAATATAAAATAATATGGCTATAAGGCTTCTTGAGCCGCTTTGCTATTTCTAAATCTTTCTTGATATGGGGCTGCAAATCAATTAAAACTTTTTTGCTACTATTATATTTGCAAGAACTGCCTTCTTTTTTAGCTCTAAAATTAAGATGATGGCAAATTTGCTTATTGGCATCATATTTACAGGAATAAGAATCAACAAGATATTCATTAACAACATAGCTGGTTGGATCATTAAAATCAGAATATGAATAGCGGTTAATATGGGAAACATAGCTAATTTTTTTATCAGCAATTAATTTTTTTGCCAATTCTTCATCAATTAAATTGCCATTATTTTTATCTTCATAAAGAACAAAATCATCATCGCTGCAGATATTCCAAAATGACTTTTTTGGCTCGATATTATGATAGGATTTAAGATTATGACCGCTAAATCCCAAAGCCTCTTTGCTAGCTTTTTCAATACCAATTATATAGCCTGGAACTTGTAAATTAGCGGCGGCAGCAACATGAAACTGACGATCAATATTACCCCCTACATCTAACTCTTCTTCAAAAAATTGTAAAACATGAGACTGATCGGAATTGCGCGATGGTAAGCTGGTAAAGGAAGAAGTAAAAAATAAAATTGCTAAATAGTAAACTGTTTTCATATTTTTTAGTCAGTAAATGCAATCCAAAAAAATTTGATTCTAAGACAGTATCCGTTTTCAGCAGCATCAAATAATTATAACATCTTCCTAACGTCAATTAAATGCCCCGTAATTGCAGCGGCGGCGGCCATAATTGGGCTCATCAAATGGGTACGCCCTCCTCGGCCCTGGCGGCCTTCAAAATTGCGGTTCGAGGTTGAGGCACATCTTTCGCCGGGTTCTAATTGATCGGCATTCATCGCTAAGCACATTGAGCATCCGGGTTCGCGCCATTCAAAGCCAGCATCAATAAAGATCGAATTGAGGCCTTCTTTTTCAGCCTGCTCTTTTACCAGGCCAGAACCAGGAACCGCCATTGCCAATTTAATATTTGGAGCAATTTTTTTTCCTTTAATTAGGGCGGCGGCCTGTCTAAAATCTTCAATTCTGCCATTAGTACAAGAGCCGATAAACACTTTATCAATAGTTATTTCTTCTAACTTAGTGCCGGATTTTAATCCCATATATTCTAGCGATCTTTGAACTGCTTCTTGTTTGGATTTATTGCTAAAATCTTTAGCAAATGGCACAGTTGCGGTAATTGGCAGAGTATCTTCTGGGCTGGTACCCCAGGTAACTTGGGGTATAATTTCATCGGCATTTAAATAAATTTCTTTGTCATATTTAGCATCTTGATCAGATCTTAGCGAATCCCAATATTTAACCGCCTTATCCCAATATTTTTGAGATGGCGCTAGAGGTCGGCCTTTTAAATATTCATAAGTTATGTGATCAGGAGCAATAAGTCCGGCTCTGGCGCCAGCCTCAATTGACATATTACAAAGCGTCATTCTGGCGGCCATATTTAGACTGGTAATTGCTGGCCCCGCATATTCAATCACATAGCCAGTTGCGCCCGCAGTTCCGATTTTAGCAATAATTGCCAAAATAATATCTTTAGCACCAACTCCAAAACCTAATTTGGCATCAACTTTAATTAGCATATTTTTAGCTCGTAACTGAATTAAAGTTTGAGTTGCTAAAACATGCTCAACTTCGCTGGTACCAATACCAAAGGCTAGCGCCCCAAAAGCGCCGTGAGTTGAGGTATGAGAATCGCCACAAACAATTATCATCCCCGGCTGAGTTAAGCCCTGCTCAGGGCCAACAATATGAACAATCCCTTGTTTTTTATCATCTAAATCAAAATATTTAACGCCAAATTCCTGACAATTTTTTTCTAAAGTATCAACCTGAATTTTTGAAATTTGATCCTTAATTCCGGCACTGCCATGGCCACGATCCAAACTGGTGGTTGGCACATTATGATCGGCAACTGCCAAATGAGCATTTTTGTTTCTGACTTTGCGGCCAGTAATTCTTAAGCCTTCAAATGCCTGCGCAGAAGTAACTTCGTGAATCAATTGACGATCAACATAAATCAGGCTGTTACTGCCATCATCGCTAATTAAATGAGATTCCCAAATTTTATCATATAAAGTCTTGTTAGATAATTCTGAACTATTAATCATATTTTAATTTTTTATTATTATTCTCCTAAAGCCGCGGCTCCTTTTCTTCTGTAGTCAGCAGCGCCTTCAAGAGTTCTTTTATCAATTACTATTTCATTATTGCCGCTGACAATATCAATTATTTTAGTATAGTGACCAAGTAATTGCAATTGTGGTTCTAATTTTGTTAATTCAGTATCTTTTTCTAATTCCAAAATATCCTGTAATGCAATATAATGCGACAATGAAACTGCGCTTGCAGCGTCCATATGCCAATCTAAATTAGCCAACATTACATTTAAAACAAACTGAATAATTCTTGCCCCCCGGTGATCCGGCGACTATGATTAAATTATTATCCTGATCAAAAACCAATGTTGGTGACATTGAGCTTCTTGGCTGTTTTCCTGGCTCCAAACTATTAGCAACTTTCTTACCGTTAATTTTGTCAATAAAAGAAAAATCAGTCGATTGATTATTAAGCAAAAAACTATCAACTGAAATTGCCGATCCCAAATAATATTCAATAGTACTGGCTAAAGAAACGGGGTTACCCTCAGCATCAATTATTGATAAATGAGTGGTTGATGGCAGTTCTTTTGCCTTATTATTGATTGCTAATTTAGCAGATGAGCTATTTTTAAACTCTCCTGGCTTAACATCTTTAATGGCTTTGCTGATGTTAATTAATTTACTGCGGGCCCTTAAATAATTTTTATCAAGCATTTCTTTGATTGGCGCATATTCCAAATCGCTAAGATTTAGCAATAATTTCAAAAGTTTTAGCCAATTTTTTATTAACGATAATCTCGCCAATATTTTTGCTGACATAATTACCATTTTGGTCTTTTTTAAGGTAAGTTTTGGTGGCGTCATCAAAATCTTTAAGGTAAGCAACCTGGTTAGCAGTAGCATTGAGCCTTTCATTAACTACAAAACCATTATTTGCAATTTTGATTGCTGGAGCAAATAAATCTTTCCATGGTAATCTACCATATTGCTCATGAGTAACTTTAAACATTTTTAATAAGCCGGGAATTGCAACCGATAATCCACCTTTGACCACATCATTAAATTGCCGCAGCTCGCCATCTTGATCTAAAAACATATGGCTGTTAGAAATTGCAGGAGCAGTTTTACGACCATTAAAATAAAATGATTTTTTACTCTTAGCGTCGTAATAAAGTAATATTGCGCCGCCACCAATTCCTGAATATTGCGGCTCAACCACATTTAATACTAGCTCTGCTGCAATTGCTCCATCAATTGCACTGCCACTTTTATTAATCATCTCCTTGGCCCCTTCATCAGCTAATTTAGCACCACGAACAATCATAAATTTTTTGCTTTTTATAAGTAGAGCTTGCGATATTTTAGCGCCCCGCTTCAAAACCCAATGATCCGAAAAATTGCCAGGATTTTTTGGATCAATTTTATCATTAAGCTTTTCCTTGCCGCAGCTACTGATAAAAATCAAATAAGAGCTAACAATTAACAGATGGAAAATTTTTTTCATAAGTTAAGGATAAAGCATTTGATTTCTTAGTAAAAAACGAAATTATTTAATCTTAACCTTTTTTAATTTTAAATTCGTGTCAGATAAACAATCTATCCTTATCAAAAATCAATTTCAAGCCAATAAACCCGGCTGGATAAAATCTTTTAATCATGGCTTAAGTCAGGATCAAAATGGCAATTATTTACCCTGGATGACCTACCCTTTCATCGAATATATCTGCTCCAAATTAAATAATAATCAGGTTATTTTCGAATATGGCTCCGGCAGCTCTACTCTATTTTTTGCCAGTAAAGTAAAAAAACTGGTCACTTTAGAAAGCAGTAAAATATGGTATGAAATAACCAAACAAAGACTTGCCAAAGCCAAAATTAATAATGTTGAACTAATTTATTTTGAAGATGCTTTACAAAATGATGATTACCAGCTTTTTGCCAGCAATTACAAAGAAAAATTTGATTTAATAATAATTGATTCACTAAAAAGATTCGCCTGTGCCATAAATTCTATTAACGCCATCAAACCAAACGGAGCAATCATTTTAGATGATTCAGAGCGTAAAAATTACCGCAAAATTTTTGACTTTTTCTTAAATCACAATTTCACCGAAAAAAATTTCCCCGGCATCGCCCCCGCAGGCCTAAAAATCAAGAATAGCACAATTTTTACAAAAGTACCGGGTACAGAGGTACCTGGTACTTTTTCATCAATTACCCAAACCTGATGTAGTTGATTTATTATTAAATCTTTTAATAAATAAGGGTATTTGTTATGCTTCTTACTAATAATTGTAGTCCTGGGCTTGGCATAAACTGCTTTCAATCTCATTTCTTTCATCAATTTATATACCCTTTTGTGATTAACTCTATAACCGATCCGCTTGTTTAAAACAGCAGTGATTTTTCTATATCCAAAAAAGCAATATTTTGACCATAATTCATAAATTTCATTGGCAATGTTGCCGTCATCATTACAATCAATATTATACGGGTATTTTGGCACAACGCCCCGAAAAGGTGCAGTAGAAATTTCTAACCATTCCTAATCTTTTGCATAATGAGCCCGTTGCAAATCTAAATCTCTAAAATTTTAACCTCAAAAAACCCAG
>CAZUPN010000080.1:0-6674 GCA_964622015.1 uncultured Rhizobiaceae bacterium
CTAATTGCAGCAAATCCCATCATTTTGGCACTGTAGGCAAGCCATTTGATCTGATGGAGGTTAAATTAGATATTGACGGCGAATTATTGGTTAAGGGTCCAAATATTATGCGACGCTATCATAATAATGACTCAAAAACCAAAGAAGCATTTAATCAGGATGGCTGGTTTAAAACCGGTGATTTAGCCTATATTACCCAAGATGGTTTTATTAAAATTATCGGCCGCAAAAAAGAGTTATTTAAAACCGCTAATGGTAAATATGTAAGTCCGATCATAATGGAACAACAATTAAACCAAAAATTAGAATTTTTAACCGGGGCCATTATCGTCGCTGAAGGCAAAAAATTTGTCAGCGCGATTTTATTCCCCGATTTTGAAATTTTGCCCAAATTTAAGCAAAAATTCTTATCAGGACAATTTAAAGATCTAAATGATCGGGAGTTTTTAACTAATCCTGTATTTTGTGGCTCAGTTCAACAGGTAATTAATGAAATCAATAAAAAATTAAACCACTCAGAGCAAATAGAAAAATTTCATATTGCCACAGAGCCAATATCAGTTGCAAGTGGTGAAATAACGCCATCAATGAAGCTTAAGAGGTATGCGCTGGAAGAAAAATATAAGAAAGTAATTGAGGAGTTTTATATTTAAGTTCATTAATTAAAAAGGAGAATTATGAAGCAAGTTGCGAATTTAGCCAGAGCCGTTGTTAGAAGAGTAACCGAAGGAGGCAATCAAGATGATCGAGTTGGTCCCGGTGATGCATTTTCGGATAGTTCATCAGATAATTCCGATCTAGAAGTATTGAGCGATGGCCTTAGGCGACTATCGGATGCTGGCGACAAAATTGTTAGAAATGTTAACAGAAAAAAAATTCGCCAATATCTTACTGCGCCAAATTTTGATCCATTTGTACGAATTGATTTTGAAAACCCATCCCGAATTATAATAGAAAATATAGGCACAGAGCTAGAATTTCACAGAAAGCATTTGATAAAAAAACTAAATTATATAGCACAAGATGAACAATCAAAAAGTAATGTTATAACTTCAATTTGCATTATTGATTGTAACGATCCAAGAGGTGTGATCTTGCAATCCGTTGCTCGTGAAGATAGTAATTTTGTTAAAGATATTAAAGAAATAGAAATATCAAAATCTACTATTGGTAGAGTCGGTGCTAAAATTGGCCATGGGGATGATCAATCATCAGGGGGTAGTCCATTATGCTTTCCGGGATTAGTAAAATTTGAAATCAAGGAAAGTACCATTGACGTCCTCAATATAAAAGCCCCATTACTTAAAAAAGAAGGGTTAAAAGTTAAGGAGCAAAAAATAGGACTTGCCGATATTGATGCGCAATTATCACTTGATGAGCTTATAGACATTATGCCAGAAAATTTTGATATCAAAACTAAGGCCAGGTTTACAGAGAATTGTGTGACTATACAATCTCGTAAACGATTCTTTAATAGAAAGCTTGCGAATATAAAGACAGAAATTGACGCAGAGGATCGTTTATATAGTGGAAATTATGAGGTGATACTTAAGCGTATATCGGATTTAACTTTAAAAGATTGCAAGAATTATGAAGAGCTTGCAGAAAATACCGCTCGTATCTTAGCTAATGTTCAAAGAATACGGTTGTTTTTTTATGGCAGAGAAAGGTCACCTAAAACGACTAATGATGATCATGCTATGAATTTTGATGCATCGATGAGAGATATTTTTTCTTTAGTTATAGAATTGATAGATCCTGTTCTTGCTAGCTTAAAGGCTATAGAAAGAAATTTTTTAAGTGATGAGCAAAAAATTATCCTGGATATAGTTAGGCAGATAGTCAATATCCCGCCTTCCCTAAACAATCTTAAAGATTTAGATCAAAAACAAATAAGTGAATTAGATAAAATTTTTATACAAATAGCTCGACATGACAAAGTAAGATACTCAAGTCATGGTAAACAAAGCTTGATAACTTTATTAACAACGGCTCAAAGTAAAATTGTAGAATTTCAACAACAGGATGAAAAAAGGCTAGAAGAGACTTTTGAAAATGTGCCTCTCGACATACAGCAGCCTCTACAACTTTCATTGCCTGAAGTGCGAAACAAAGGTTTAAGGACTTCTACATCATCACGTCCAGCACCTACACTTCCATCGCTTCAATCTGTGAAGCCGGTAGCAACAATACAACAAGAAAAAACATATGAAGGACCGCCGCAATAAAATACCGCTTAAAATACCATTTGAAATTTTTGCTAATTGGCTCAGTCAAGCTAAAGAAAGGCCGGATATTGCTGAGCCAACCGCTATGTGTTTGGCAACTATTGATAATAATAACCAGCCATCAGCGAGAATGGTTTTATTAAAAAAATTTGATGAAAATGGTTTTTGTTTTTTTACCAATGTAACCAGTAGAAAGGGTCGAGAGCTTAGTGGCAATCAAAATGTTGCCTTATGTTTTTATTGGATGCCGCTTGGCTTGCAGGTAAGAATTGAAGGGGTGGTGCAAAATGTTAGCGCTAAGGAGGCTGATGATTATTTTGCTTCCAGAAGAAGAGATAGTCAAATTGGTGCCTGGGCTTCAAAGCAGTCGCAAGCAATGGAAGATTGGCAGGAATTTGAGGCAAGGATTGCTCAGATCAGTAAAGATTTTACTGATCAGGAAATACCGCGCCCGCTATTTTGGTCTGGCTTTAGAGTGGTGCCAAAAGCAATAGAATTTTGGCAGGAAGGTGAGTTTCGTATTCATAAGCGGGAGCTTTATACCAAGGATTCTGAAGATAATAATTTCTGGTTATTATCTAAATTATATCCTTGAAAAATTGGTTATTCTACAGGATTGCCTCATAAAAAATTAAATAGTAAATAGAAGCCAAGACCCCGTTTGTCAGCTCGCCTTCTTTCTTGTCATCCCTGCAAAAGCGGGGGATCGATCGATCAATAAATTCGGTGTTGCAAGATAGATCCTCGCCTTCGCGGAGACGACAAGAAAGCTCACAAGAAGATGATAGCGGGCCTATCGAGTTCGATTACTTAAGAATTGATCTCAAGCCACCTAAAACTGCAGATGTTAAGAGCATCTGTAGTGAGCGTTTAGGAAAGTCAGAAAATTAATCTGGCTAAAACAAAAATTATCTATTGTGAGGATGATGGGCGTAAACAAGATCATCAAGAAGTCTCATTTGACTTCTTAGGTTACAAATTGATGGCTAGAACAGTGGAAAATAGACATGATAAGAGAGTATTTAGGGACTTTAATCCTGCAAGTAAGCAAAGAGGCCACAAAAGCAATTCACAGTAAAATGCGAGACTTTAAGTGGGATCGGAGATCTGATTTAGAGCTGAGTGATATTGCAAAATTATTTAATCCAGTCCTACAAGGTTGGATTAACTATTTATGGCAAATATTATCCCGGTAAACTAAATTATACACTGCAACATTTTACCAGAATTCTAGTAAAATGGACAATGCGCAAATATAAAAGATTCAGAGGTAAGAAAATAAAAGCGATTAAATATTTAAGGGCTTTTATAGAAAATAACTTAAATCTTTTTGCACGTTGGAAAATGGCAATAATAAGAGTGTTTGCTTGATAAGAGCCGTATGAAGTGAGAACTTCACCTATGGCTTCTGTTGAGAGACCAGAGGGGGGGGTCCTCTGGTCTACTCGACCACTATAGGTATTTTGTTCTATTAATTCCTGGATCGGTGATATTTTTAAATAAAGATTTTATTTTGATTGGCTGGAATTAATGTTGCTGGTCATGTTGGCTCCCGTTTAAGTTGATAAATTAAATGGGAAGTATTGATTATAGGGTTGGGTTAGGTTGTCAATGGAAATTTAGATGCGATTGCCGTCGAGGGATGACAATCTTTCTTGACAGTTAAATAAAGATTCTTAGAATCATCCGCCTTTAGAAGCGACCAATAAAAGAAAGCAGTTTGAAGATTTCCTTCCTAATTTTCTTAGCTCATAAATAAATTCTTAAAAAAAACTAAAAAACATAAAATGACTGACTTTAGAAATGTTGCAATTATTGCTCACGTTGACCATGGTAAAACTACATTAATTGATGCGATGTTGCGTCAAAGCGGAACTTTTCGTGCTAATCAACAAGTTGAAATCAGAGTGATGGATAGTAATGCTCTTGAAAAAGAAAGGGGCATTACGATTTTGGCTAAATGCACCTCAATTACTTGGAATGATCATAAAATCAATGTTATTGATACGCCAGGACATGCGGATTTTGGTGGTGAAGTTGAAAGGGTACTTTCAATGGCGGATAGCGCTTTATTGCTAGTTGACTCAGCTGAAGGGCCGATGCCGCAAACTAAATTTGTATTGTCAAAAGCCTTAGCTCTTGGCTTAAAGCCAATTGTGATTATCAATAAAATTGATCGTCAAGATGCCAGGCCGGATGAAGTTTTAAATGAAATTTTTGATCTCTTTGTTAGCTTAAATGCAAATAGTGAGCAGCTAGATTTTCCAATATTATACGCAGTTGGCAGAGATGGTTGGTGTATTAGGGAGTTAAATGATGAGAAAAAAGATTTATCACCATTATTTGATTTAATTTTAGAACATGTAAAGCCACCTAAATTTGATTTAGAAGCGCCATTTTCAATGTTGGCGACTTTACTTGAATATAGCCCATATTTTGGTCGTATGCTTACTGGCAGAATTCACTCAGGCAAAGCAAAAACCTTGATGAATTTTAAAGCGATGAGCTTAGATGGTAAAACAGTTGAACAAGGTCGAATTACCAAATTACAAACTTTCAGAGGAGTTGAAAGAATCCCGGTAGAAGAAGCAATTGCTGGCGATATTGTTTCAATTGCGGGATTAGAAAAAGCCTCAGTTGCAGATACAATTTGCGATTTAAGTGTTACTAGCCCAATCAAATCAACTCCAATTGATCCGCCAACTATGGCCATTACCATTGGTGTTAACGATTCACCTTTGGCTGGCCTTGAAGGTACCAAAGTAACTTCCAGAATGATTCGTGATCGTCTTTTTTCTGAAGCTGAAAGTAATGTTGCAATTAAGGTTAAAGAAAGTGAAACCAAAGATGCTTTTGAAGTTGGGGGCCGGGGTGAATTACAGCTTGGGGTGTTAATTGAAAATATGCGCCGCGAAGGTTTTGAGCTTTCAGTATCAAGGCCAAGAGTTTTATTTAAAAAAGATAAAAGTGAGCAAATTTTAGAGCCAATTGAAGAGGTGGTAATTGACGTTGATGATGCTTATAGCGGGGTAGTAGTTGAAAAATTATCTTCTCGTAAAGGTGAAATGGTAGAAATGAAACCAAGTGGCGGTGGAAAAACCAGATTGGTATTTTTTATTCCATCCCGTGGTTTAATTGGCTATCAAGGCGAATTTTTAACCGATACTAAAGGAACCGGAATTTTAAATCGTCTATTTCATGCCTACGCTCCATTTAAAGGTGAAATCGGACATAAGAAAAATGGCGCCTTAATCGCTACCGATCCAGGCGAAGCCGTTGCTTATGCGATATGGAACCTACAAGATCGCGGTATTATGTTTGTAAAACCACAACAAAAAATTTATGCTGGTATGATTATTGGCGAAAATTCTAAAACCGGCGATTTGGAGGTTAATTTATTAAAATCAAAACAATTAACTAACGTCCGCGCTTCCGGTACTGATGAAGCAATCAGATTAATTCCGGCTAAAGAAATGACTTTAGAAGATATGATTACTTATATTGGTGATGATGAATTGGTAGAGGTCACTCCTAAATCACTACGCTTAAGAAAGAAATTTTTAGATTCAAACGAAAGAAAAAGAATGAATAAAGCCGGCAAAGGAATGCAGTTTGATTTTGTGGAATAATTAAACTCTGACAGTGTTTATTTTTATTTTCTGAATTGCCGCGTCGCTTCGCTCCCCGGAGATCAGAGAATAAAAATAGGGGCAAAGGGTAGTTACCGGTAATGCTGGCAAAGTCTTTGCGTCTTTTGCAATTATTTCGATCGGTATTGGCTTTTTTAGTGGTAAGGTTTCTTGGGGTCTGATGATTGACGTTGCTGCTGATATTACGGCAATGTTTGGCGCCGCTAGTATTGTTTCTGCAATTACTGGTAAAGGCACTTTTGATTGCACTCAAGGTTAGCGTGAATCTTGGCTACCAGTTCTTCTAGCTCCTCTTTTTGATATTCCTTGAATTTATTCTCACACCAGATCGGTTTTGGAAAAGCGATGTCTTTTTCGAAGCGACCGATTATATGAATATGTAACTGCTTTACCACATTGCCTAAAGTGGCAATATTAATCTTATCAACTTTTAACTCCTCTTTTAAAAATCTCGAAATAAAATTTATTTCCTTTAAAACTTCAATTTGCTGTTCTAAAGTTAGATCGATTAATTCAACCAAATTTTCTTTTTTTACTACCAGGATAAACCAGGGATAATTGGCGTTTTTTGCCAGTAATAATTGACTAATTTTTAGATCAGCTACAAGATAAGAATCTTGGGCCAGTTTTTCATTTAATTTAAACATAAATTTTTTAGATATATTTCGTGCTTAATTTTTTAGCTATAGAAAATATTGTTTTAATTGACAAAGCAGAAATTGATTTTGCCAAAGGCCTATGTATTTTAACTGGCGAAACCGGTTCTGGTAAATCTATTTTACTTGATGCTTTAGGT
>CAZUPN010000081.1:0-6423 GCA_964622015.1 uncultured Rhizobiaceae bacterium
GGAGTTAAATTTGGCTTAAGAATGGATTTGACACGGAATTATGGACACTCCCTAAAGCTTTGATACTTTTGCTATAGCAGAGAGTTTTTCTATGAAGCCTTGCTAAATAATGCCTTAATCTACAATTCCAGGATTCTACCAAACAAGTCTCACTTTTAGTTATATGATGATTCTCTGAAACTTTATAATAACCATAAACTTTATTACCATCGGTGCAAAGATGTTTGATCCTATAGTCCTTCTCTATACGAAAAGCCATTTTGAGATAAGTAGATTTTGATCCATCTCCTACTTCAAATTCAAACAAATTGCCTGAGTTCCGATCAACAGCAGTCCATATTCTGGTATAATCACCTTGCCATGTTCCTGTTTGCCAGTTCTTGCGAGGTTTTTTTTAATGTAAGTATAAAGCTCGTCCATCTCTACCACCGGGAGGTCTTTTATTATTGACGATTCTTCTTTGCGTTTAGCAACCTCATTTGCAACTATATTGGAAGTAGAGTTTATCCAATGAGAAACAATTTGAAAGCTGATTTTTGATTGGAATATTTTACTTAAGGATCTTGCTATAACGCGTAAACCAACCCCCTCAAGATATAGAATTATTGCCGCTTTTTTGATTTCATTACTGTGATTGCAACGCCTATCTCCCTCAATCTGCTCCCTATTACAATCTTTGCATAAATACCTTTGTATGGATTTTGGTCTGCCATTTTTAACTAGATTCTTTGAATTGCAAAATTTGCAGCTACTCATAACTTTATCTCCAATATTTGATTAATATTGGTTTTTAGATTAATTGTCTGTTTTTATTTGTCAATGCTGATTTCCCCTAAATATGCAATGTTACCCATAGATCAGCTACAAAATGCTGATGGGCGTAAAAATCATTGGAAGCGTAAGGCTTTAGAGAGTTATATAGTGTCGAATGATATAACCCCAAAATAAGACATAATTATTTCTTTATTAGAAAAATCTGAAAAAGAAAGATTATCCCCTATTAGTAAGCGTACGGTGAACCCGCCCTATTATTTCTAACCCACCACCATAAACTTGTCAAGCGTCAATTACAATGACCTCTTCGCGACAATTATAATGGCCTCTTTTTAGCCAAATTTTTTTACCATCACCGATTCATCAATTACCTGATTATTACCGTTACCACCACCATCTTGATCAACAATATCTCCAATGATATTACCCTCAACCTTCAATAAAGTTTGCTTTTTTTGTAAAGACTCCTAGATAAACAGTGGTGGTACCGGATTTGTTTGGTCTTAAACGGATATACATAAAGATCTGATAGAAGATTTAATCAAGAAATTGTATCAAAAAGTATCAACACGATTAATCTTTTACTAAACATTATATTAAATTTGCACATTCAAATTATCTAATTCTTAGTATCCACATTCAAGACTAAATCATTAAAATTTCTTAATTTCAAACAATAATCTGCTAATTTATGAAACATTCTTATCCCAAATTAACTCCACCCAACTTCAAACTAACCGCCAAACCACTATCCACCTTAACCATAACGAGCGAATCTGGCTTAAGACAACTACCTAAAGAAACAGCTCCACGAATTCATGCTGGAATTGATTTTGGAGCTGCAAATGGTACAAATGTTTTTGCTGCTCATAATGGGACAATAATCAAGTCTAGTTGGTCTAAAGGATATGGTAACTTATTAGTTATAAGGGATGAAATAACCAATATGCTAACCTTTTATGCTCATTTAAGTAAATTTCTAGTAACTAAAGTTGATAAAAAATTAGAATCAGGAAGCTTAATTGCAAAATCAGGCAATAGTGGTACAGTAGCTTTTCATCTACATTTTGAAGTAAGAGATGGTAATTATAAAATAGGTGACAAATTGCTCTGGCAAGTAATTAATGGGTCAAGCGAATATAGTCTTGACGTTAAAGATCAAGGCTATTTAAATCCCCGCCCTTTACTTGCTGATCTTGCCCTTGATATCTCTAAAACAGAGCTTGGGTTTGGGGGAATACCAGATATATTAATAAGCGAAGAAATAAAAAAACAGATTGAACTCAGGTCTTCTGAAATTTTTAGCTGCGATGTAATTGCTCAGAATTCTTCTATTTGGATTGAAAGTGATAGGAGAAATAATTCTTTTAGAAAGATTACAATTAATAAAAAAGACTTAGAGTTTCTCTTCCCAGATTCTGCTAATATAGGATTTGATGTTATTGAAGCATATGATAAAACTAAAAAGAATAAATTAATTATAGATGGGCAAGAGGTGTTATATCAAACTTCACAAACTTCCTGTATGATTGATGCAGATGGCACATTAGTTAGAAATAAATGGGTAATGAACCATAATGGCAAAAACTATGCATTATTAAGAGTAAATGAACAAGGGCAAGTTGATGATGCTGGAGCAGACTTATTAATTTTACCCAGTATTAATCTAAGTGGACAAAATGCAATTAAAATTAGAAATTTTAGCTTCAGAAGCATACAAAAAGATGGCGAGGGAGAATTTGGGCTTAACCTTGAAATTATAAATCCAGAGCCACATCTTAATCTTATTGCTTCGGAAGAATTTGGAATTAATAGCTATACATCAAGCTCTCAACAACATTCTTCTGTTGCAAGATTAAATAATGGTAATTTTGTCGTGACTTGGCAAAGCAATAGGCAGCAAGTAGAAGGTGGAATTGGCGATGGAATATATATTCAAATTCTTGATCAAAATGGCAATAAAATAGGTGCCGAGTCCAAGGTAAACTATTATAGTAATAGTCCTCAATCTAGACCAGTTATTACCGCTTTAACTAATGGTGGCTTTGCTATTGCTTGGACAAAATTTAACTACGACCAATCATATAATGATGTTGTAATCAGAACTTTTGATTCAGCTGGCAATAAAGTTGGTAATGAAGTTATAGCTATTAGTACTCGTAATGGTAATCAATATAATCCATCGATAACTTTTTTAGCTAATGGTAATTTTGTTGTAGCTTGGCAAGGTGATGCAGGATGGAGTTCTGGTACTGGTATTTATGCTCGTATATTTAATTCATTTGGGGTAGCACAGGGACTACAATTTGAGGTAAGGGACAATTATAATCAAGGATACCCTTCTCTTGCAACTCTTAGTAATGGTAATTTCGTGGTGATCTGGAGTGATCAAGGTCAGTATACTATTGCTCAAATTTATAATGAAAATGGAGTTAAGATTGGCGATAGGTTTCAGGTTAACACTAATAATCAGGGTCAGGGTGATTATACTAACCCTACTATAACATCTCTTAATGATGGTAAATTTATCGTTGCTTGGAAAAGCGCATCCTCCCCTTATCCTGGTGAGAATGTAATAGCTCAGATTTTTGACCAAAGTGGTAATAAAATCGGAGTTGAATTTCAGGTTAATACTCAATCCCTAGGAATTCAGGCAATGCCATCGATTACTTTGTTAAGCGATGGAAAGTTTATTATTACTTGGCAGAGTGAAAAAATCAATGATGGATCACTTGATGTTATTGGGCAAGTATTTGACCAAAGTGGTAATAAAATTGGTGATCAATTTCAAATTAATAGCTACAATCAAAGTGATCAATCTTTACCCTCAGTTACCTCTCTTCCAGATAATAAATTTGTTGTAACTTGGACAAGTGATGGGCAAGATGGTTCAAGCACTGGCATTTATGCCAAAATTTTTACCGCTAATACTATAACGCCAACCTGTACTTCGCTCACACAAATTTCTTCATCTAATTCCCCTCAATCATTTGTCCTAGAGCAAGGCATTACTTACATTGGTGGTGGTAACAACTTTATTATTCCTAATAAAACTGGCACAGTTGCAAATCCACTTATTTATAGAATCGGGGATTTTCGTCTTCAAGGCGATGACAGAATAGATTTATCTGGTTTTATACCTACTACTAAAAAACAACCAAATGATAAACAGGTCAATGAATTACAGCTCTCAGTTTTTTCTCGTGATAAAAGTACTGTTATTGCTGTCAATGGTTATAATGTAGAAATAATATTACAGGATTATAACATTAATCAATTTCAGTCAGAATATGTTACTTCTGAAGGGATCAGCATAGTATTTGAAACAATGACAGTAGAAAATCTTAATCAATCCTTAATCTATGATCAAATTAATGCTACAATTGCACTTCAAGATTTAAAAATTAATACCACCAACACGCAGGCGGTTGTTGATGTAAACTTAATTTTAGTTGACGTTGATAGCAATATTATTTCAGATCCAAACCAACTTCTAATTCAAGTTGGCGAAACCGATTTAGGTAGCGTGTCGACTTTTACAGATGGCATCTGGCATGCAAATGGCACGGTTGCAGAAGTTAATAATTTGTTATCTGATTTAAAATTAGAATTAGGTCAAGGTTTTGAAGAAAATTTTAGAATTGATATTGAAATTATTTATAATGGCAATCAAATTTTACGCACCAACTCAGAAATTGAAGTTAATTATCAATGCCAACAATTACCTCCGGCAATTCAAGAATTAATTAATTCGCAAACTACTGAAGCTGGGCAAGAATTATTGCTTGATATGGTACGGTATTTTTATGATCCAAATAACCCCAATAACCCTTCTCAATTAATTTTTAATATTCAAGATAGAATTGAGCAAGAAAATTTAAAACAAGATGGTTGTATTGATATACAAGCGCTCAACCAAACTGCTTTTAAAATTATTTTAAGTTGTGGAGGTAATTATAATTTAACCGCTACCGCAGAAAATTATTGCAAAGATATTGAATATCAGGATTTTGATATAATGGTTAATGATTTACTTTTATCACCTACTACTTCGCCAGACCCTTCTAATTCTGGCAATTATCCCAATTCTACCTCCAATAGTAAGACCAGTTCGGATTCAATTAGCAGAACAGCGGCTTCTAGCAAATCAGAGTCAGTAACTAGAAGCATAGTTTCGAGCTTTTTACCATCAGTTACCTCGATGCAGTCAATGACTAGGCAACCAGCGAATTCACCATCGTTACTACCACAATTAACTCAAGATCAAACAAGTAACTCTAGTAGCGGCAACAACATTATAATTGGCGCATCTGTTGGAGGTGCAGCTTTGTTACTTTTGACTGCTTTGTGTTACATTTATAAGAACTTTTCCAACTTCAGGGAAGTTTTTACTAAAAGTGAAAATAATTCAAGAGTTAATGTTGAGATGTCAACATCCCCTGGCACAATAATTGATCCAAGATCAGCTGATAATGTTTTGCAGCGAGAAGCAAAGCTATAGTTACAGGGAATGTTCGTGTAATACTGTAAACTCAAAAGTTTGGCAACTACTTTTTTTTAGTTTCTTCCCAGGTTGGGCATCCATCCTCACTCGTGTGAAAAGATACGGTTTAAGAAAATTATCTACCTGAGTACTTGTTTTTAGAGGGTATAAAAATTTGAATAATAATCAAGATAGGAAAAGATAATAAATATTTTTTAAATTTAGAACCAATAAACTAAAAGGTTTAGAGTCCAGACCGTATCTTTTCACACTAATGAGGCTGGATGCCCTAGAAGCCTAAATTCTTTACCAGTTTTTGGACAGGCTGCAGAGTATAAATTGTAAATAAAAGTTTTTGTAACCCATGTTGTTAACTCCCATACTTGTCAGAGTATTCTGTGGAGAAGCTTGGCAATATTATTAGTCCCTGTGTGAATGACCCTTCGCTGGACTTTTGTGCCCTAACTGGTCCACATGAGATTTTTATGCATCAGCATGTTCTTGAGCTTCTGATTTTTTCGTTTTTTCGACTGACATTTTTTGTGTCTGTATTTTTTTCTAAACAGCCTCAAGTATTTCGATGGTAGACTCTGCTTCAGATTGTGAATCACTCACAAGCCCTGAAATCTTTTTAGAGGCTTGGGTGATTTCTTCATGGTCAGAATTGGTTGAAAGGCGGAGTTTTTCGTTGTTAATGTTAAGATTTTAACTGTCTGAAAATATGGAGTGTCAGATCAAGTATGAACTATTACATCTAAACCATCCATGCCCTAATTTACTATGAGTGCCAAATCTACTTTCATCATAAAACCATAATTCCTCATCTCTTGCTATGTTATTTGGAAGATTTTTTTTTAAAATCTTCCAGTTTTTCTTTATCTTGTTTGTAATGATTTTTTCTTGGAGTAATATAGGAAAATCCAGAATCCTTCATAGCTCTGTGAATTGTTGACTTTGATATCTTAAGATTAAACTGATTTTCAACTTTTTCTAGGACTTCAATTATTGAAATATTTGGATCTTTTTCTAGCCACTTTCTGATTCTTTCTTTGTGAAGTTTTTTGAGCTTAATTCCATCCTGATGTTTAGTTCCTATCTTTAACCAATCTAGCTTATTTTCTTGACTTCATCCACCACCCCAAACCAACCCTCTAAACACCTAATCG
>CAZUPN010000082.1:0-6190 GCA_964622015.1 uncultured Rhizobiaceae bacterium
GATTATGTTTGCCTTTTTTTAAAAGGGTAATAGTTGTTTTTGGCAACCCATAGGCGAGAAGAATATCATAGATAAATCCTTCTTTTGAAAAGTTTTGCAATATTTTTGTTATATTATCTTCGATCTGCCCGATTGCAAATGACATATTTTACTTATAGGTTGATATTCTATAATTATAGATTAATACTTGACAAAATCAAGGTTTTATGATATAATTATTACTGTCGGGGGTGCATCCGAATAAAAAAGCTTTACGTGAATAGGAATGCACAAGCAGGGTTTGCTTGGTGGTGGCGCCTGACACTTTTAATTCCTAATATGAAAAAACTTGAAGAAATTAACAGAATTATAGGGTTTTTAACTAAAAAAAGAAAGGTTCTGGGCTTTATCTGTCTATTCGCAGCGTTTTTTTCTATGATGGCAGTTTTTTTTCTCGGATTCAATAGTTTATTTTTTTACTTATTCTTTATCTTCACAATTTTAGCTATTATTTTTTTGCAAAAAAATGGTGAAAGAAGTTATAAGCATTTAACTAGTTATTACAGTCCTCACAATCCTTTTAGCGCCCACAATCCAACCAGCATCAGAAACATAAGCAATCCTGCGAATCCAATAAGCTATCACTACCGCAATAAATAATCTATATTAAGCCATCATCTTGCTTCTTTCTTACTTCGCCTATAACTGAGTTATTCAGCTTGGTATCGCGAATCATTTGCCTTGTATCATCAAATTTTTTATCAACAGAATGTTGAAGAGCCGAATTATCAATTTCTGGTGCATTTTGACTAAAACTATGAGGCTGTCTATGAGGCTGTTTTTGATTCGATAAACTTTGACTCGATTCATTATATTGCCCCTCAAAATTTGGCTTTGAAATTGATTTAATTATTTCCTGTTCTTTATGAGCGTTAAATTCGGATATTTCTTTATCGCGTAAAGTGTTATCCATGCTGTTTGGATTAGTAATTTCGAATACTGCTTTTTCAGAACCATATTTATTTCTTAAATGATTAACAAATTCGTTATTATAGCTTTGATCATAATCAAAAGAATTACTTTGAATATGTTGCTGTTGTTCACTAAATCTTTGAGAATTTTCAAAATGGATTCCGGCTTCTTTACTCAAGTTTGAAGATTTAGTAAAATTCTCATTGATCGATTCACCTTGACTGTCAGTGGCGTTAAAGCGATTTGATTGCAGTGAAGATCTCATTACTTCAAAATCATGAGAAAGACGCTTGTCTTGGCTAAACTTCTGAGCTTCATTGTATAAATTTCTATCGTCAGCAGAAGCACTAAGCCTTCCTCCAGCATCCGCCGATAGACCAGCACCTTTTGATCCTAATCCAAGTCCTCCACCTAATTGTCCAAATATTTCTGCGGACTTTGATTTGGTTATATTATGCTCTTTTGCAAATTCATCCGCCGCAGAACTGACCTTACTAAATGAAACTTTTTCTTGCGATGTTGCATTTTGCTCAAATCCGCGTGAGCTTTCAATCGCGCGATGATTACTTATGGCTTTTTCAAAACCGTCAGCTTCTAGACTTTGCGCTTGCGTTGATTTAGTGTGGCCTAATGATTGTTCTTGACTTACAGCATTTGAAAGCGCACTTTCAACTCTTTGAGAGCCTCGTAAATCAAAAGCTCCTAGTCGCGATTCAGTTTGGCTATTATCAATTGTAAACCCTCCGTCATTATGGTAACGACCTACCTGCCCTGAATCATTCATAATTGAAACTCCACTTGAAATTGCGCGTGAATTCACGCCAACATTACCGAAAGATAAATTACCAGTAGAAGCTTCGTGTGCCGCGGTTGAGACCGAACCTTGAACACCAGACATAAAAGAAGTTGTCATTGAAGACATTGCGGCCGCACCTCCTTTAGCTATGCCAAAAGCAAGCATCGGTACAAACATACTCATATATCCTGCCATCGCGGCAATATCGCCCATGGAGCTTTCTAAACCCGCCTGATTATAAAGAGTGAATCCCCCGAGTCCTAGAGTATAAGATTGCGCATGACCCATTGAGATTCTATGAAGAATTGCATAAATTGGCCCCCAAGCCGCAAGCCAAAAGAAAGTTCCTAAATATCCCCTTAAAACAGTAGCTGTAAAATTTGGAATTAAAGCAATCAAAATAACTAATGGAAAAGCTCCTATAAAAATCGACTCTATAACTATTTTTAGAATTGGTATCCAAATCCCCGCTTGCGTTCCCATTGCGCGATATGTTGATTTCGCTTGCAGGGTGGCTCGTGTATTTTGATACAAATCAATTTGATTTTGAGCTTCATAGTTTTGCGTTGCATCATCAATCGCGTTTATCATCATAGCTTGTTGTAAAACTTCTTCTGATGATTTTGAAACATTTAAAAAATATTGGTTAACATCAGTAGTGGCCTTTTGAAATAAAGCCTTAGTAAGGTTAGGTTTTTTAGCAAAAAATCCTATATTAGTCGGTGATTTCAATTCATTTTTAAAGTCGATATCAAGCTTTGCAAATCCATCTTTGCAGCTAGGATATGATGTAGTTCCGTTCTTTGCTGTATATGTGAAGAAACGATTCTCCACTTGCTTTGATTGTATAAAATGCCAAATATCATCTGAGTTTTTTAAATCATCAAAACTATAGATACCAAGTTGCAAATCAAAAAAAATACAATTTCGACTAAAATTATCAATTGAGGAGGAAAGCTTTGAATCACTAATCCTAGCCTGTGAAATTGCCTGAAAAAGATTAACACCAAAAAGCATGCCATTCTCGGAATATTTCAAGTCATCAGGCAGTGAAAATACCGTTTCAAAAAGTTTTGATAAATGATAGCCTGCATTGCTAGAAGTTGAAGCAACATATGCTACTACAAAGGGCACATTATCCACTTTGGCACCTTGCAAGACTGGGTTTGTTTTATCGGTGATATGAACGGTGGCTTTCGGAAAAAGCAGAATTTGCATAACAATAAAAGTCGTTAGAAACCACTTTGAAGCATCATAAAGTGAATTCATTAAAACTGCATTTATTATGGCAATAAAAAAAGCAAGTGCTCCAGCTATTTTTACGATGTTCATATAATCGCCGCTTTTTATTATCGAAGCTACGCCATTGAATATATCGACAAAATATTCTCCGCCACCTACTGTTATAAATTCATACATACTTTTATTTTCTTAGAATAATAACCATTATTAGAGTTATTAGAATAATAATTCTAATATATTAAAACTTTGAAGCCCAAACTAAATTATTTCTCATTTTATTACTCATTTGAGCTGATAAAATTGTTTCAATTTTTTGCGTGTCTTCTATTATTTTTAAGCCTTTTTCAAAAGAATCTTTATCGTCAATTTTGTATTTGGCCAATTCTGCTCTTACCTGCTCAACGCCGCTAGCAAACTTATCAACATTTTCTTGATCGAAATTTTTTACTTGCTTAGCTTGCTCTTGAACTTGTTTTAAAATTTCGTCCAAATAATTATATAAAATATCAATCGCGATTAAAGAGCTGTAATATTCTGGATTAATGCCGCCTGCAACAGAAGCAGAGCCAAAATAAGCCTGCCTAACAATCATTGCCTTATGAATTGGAATTGAGGTTTTATTAACTAAATCAATATGTTTTTGTTCAAATTTCTGGCCAGTAGCAAGTTTAGAAGTCATTTCCTGCATTGCTTTACTGATGCGCTTTTTAAAAGATTTATCTTCGGACAGCTTTATTGTTTTGGTTGCAGGATTTAAACATTTTATTTTTTCATCACAAGAAAGTATTGTTAAATTTCCACCTTCGAGTAATGCTTTTATTGTATCACTATCAACAATGATATTTGATTTATATGATATTTGTGGGCCTTGGCTCTCATTTTCTGGCGACTTAATAATCACCGTGCCAGTCAAAGCTTGAACAAATTGAGCTAGTTCATCATTTGAATCGGCTAAAATTTGCGATTTTTTTAATACCTCCCAAGCAATATTAATATTAACTGGCCTTTGATCTCCATGTACACCGTCGGCGTCCTTAATATATTTTGCAGATTTGCCACCAGTTCCACATTCTGCTTTTGCGCGCGCATAGTCCGTTGCCCAACCTTGTGCATTCGCGGTTGTTTTACAATAAGCTTCAGTTTTTCCTGCTAAAGCTAAACCGCCTCCTACAAGGCCCTGCGCCATATCACACGAATTCAAATTCATATTATTTATTTTATCCACAATGGCTTGCAATTGATCAATTGTGCCTTTAATCGCAGGCGACATTGTTTCAAGCGCGAGTTGAAAAGAGAATCCAAGAGCATTACTAGGAATGGCCTTCATCAATGCAACAAATTGATCAGTATTAATGTGAGAAAAAGCACCCGTATAAACATCAATTCCGCCGCATCCTGCCCTGATTCCGGGCGGAGTTATTGTAACTGGATTAATATTAACAACTTTTGATCTTGCCGAAAAATTTCCGCCAGTATAATATCCTGCACCTTGCAGTTGATATCCGCCGGCGTCACTAGCATTTGAGGTAGTTCCGCCTGCATCATTCCAGAAATTCTCCATTGAATCAGCAACAGATTTTGCCTGCGCATTTGTTTGGATTAATAAAATCGAAATAAAAAAGCCTGTTAAAATTTTTCTAAAAATCATCGCCAACCTCTAATTTTGTTATTGCATAAATTCTTTCTTCTAAATCAGAGTGAGAAAGAACGCCAAAGCCTACTGGTATTGTTTCGCGCGTTTCTTTATCAAAAAGAATTGTGGCTGGAACTGCTTTTATTTCCATACCCATTTTTTCAACTTGTCCTTTATTAGTTGTGAAGTTATCAAAATGTGGAATACCTCCTCCATCCATTGATATAGGCATTATTGTAATGCCATATTTTTCTTGAAAAGACTTAAGAATTGGCGCAAATTTATGGCAAAAATGACAATCAGAGCGAAATAAGAAAAAAACGCCATAGCGTTCATTTATATTTTTAATCGACTTAATCACATCTTCATTCCTGTTATCAATCCAAGTTTCCTTTCCCACTTTTGACACGGGCCGCTTCAAGGTATAGTCAAGCTCAGGCGTTTTCCATACAACTCGACGCCATTGATCTGCAAAAGTACCTGATTTGTTCAACACCATTTGTTGATAAACCATATAATCTTTAATATTTTCTTCGGTTGGATAAATTACGGCTTTAGCTTTCTTTTCTTCCAAATCTTGCTTAATTTTTTCTAGTTGTTGTTTATAATCTTCTTCATTTTGTTTTTCTGGCTTAGTATTTTGTTTTTTATCTTCTTGCTTCTTAGCTTCTTGGCAATAAAAATGCCAGCCGAGGCCATATTCATCGCAGTAGTTACTTTTTGAATAAGCAAAAGATTTGCTCGCAAAAAAACACAATGTCAGACTAATTATTATTCGGGTCATATTTTTCCATTGATTTTTTTACCTTGTCTTGAATATAAGTTTGATTAGGCAAAGTAGTATTATTTATAATATCTTGACTAATTTCACCCAGATCCATTTCATTAAATTTCAACTTTTGCAATTCTTCTGGAGTCAATCCTCTGCAATCAGGTGATTCTGCACTTCCCCACCCAAGGCCAAGTTGTGCCCTACCCTGCTCTATAATAACGCGCGAAATCTTGCTATTAAAACAACAATAAGTTTTACGAGTCTTTCTACATTTTCCAATTAAAGGGATTTTTTCAGAACAATATTCACCTACATAATGGCAAAGTTTTTTACTTTGCATTTCTATCAAACGAGTTTCTTCACCGCTACACGAGGCATTTGCATAATCCTGTCCCCAACCGCTATCTTTACAGCAATTGTTATATCCGCCAAAATCCTTTTCACAGCTATTGCCTTGACCTGTAAATATTTTTATTTCACCTGATGCATTTTTATCCTTCACCGCCTCATTAACGGCCGATAAATACGCAACAGATTTAGCAAATCCACTATCTCCTTTTTCTTCCTTTTTATCACATTGACCATTCACACAATAAACATCTTTACCACACAATAAGTTATTAGTATTTTTTAGAGCTTTCGAGGAGCAATAATAAGTATTCTGACGATGATTACATACATTATTAATTTCCGCTAAACAGCTAGAGGACTGCAATTTGCAGTTATCAGCAATATTTTTACAATTATTAATTTTTACATTGTTTTTACAGCTATAATTTTCTTGATATTTCCAACA
>CAZUPN010000083.1:0-6179 GCA_964622015.1 uncultured Rhizobiaceae bacterium
CGCCTTCTTCGGCACCGCCTTTACCAGTTCCGCTACCGCCTTTATTTTTTTCTTATACTGTGTTCATATTTTTTGAAAATATGAAAAATAAAACATGAAAATATTTACGATTTAAAACAACTTGTTCACCTAATTTTAAAGAATAAAATTCTCTTGAAGCAAAATTAAAAATTTTAGACAAAACTTTTAATTTGTCTAAAATGTAATCTGTTCAAAATCTTTTATAGATTGCTTAAACCTGAGCTAAAGCTTTTGACTTTTTGCTTAAGTCAGATGAAAAAACAACTTAACTTCTTTAATTAATCAAAGATGAGGACGGGAATACTATAAACCAAAATCTAAACTGTCAAGCGCTTTTTTTAATTTAATTATAAATATTCATTTTAGGCACCAATATATCTAAAATCAGAAAAAGATTTCAGGTTATTTTTTTTTGAAAAAAAAGTAACCAGCAACCTTTTTTATTTCGCAAGCAAGAGACAGGTAAATTCAGTAATTAATTAACTATCTTTTTCAGAGCCAACAACATCGGCCTTATTATCACCAGAGCTGGACATAGAGTCAGCTTTGGTCTCGCCGCCGCCTCTTTCTACATCCTTGCCTTTATTGCCGGCAGAAAAGGCTTCCTTGCGCTTTTCATTAGCTTTACTGGCACCCTTCATTAAACCTCTGGCGCCGCGATTGGCAATTCCCTGAGCAAGTTTACGAGTTTTATCAAACATTTCTTTTACTGATATACCGGCAGTTTGCAATGAAGCTCCACCAATTAGAGCGGCAGCAACATTAGAAATCTCATCCAGGAATTTTGCCAATATAAACATCACTAGCGCCCCTTTCATTACCGTCAATATCTTCTGTCGGCCATTTTTAGTAAAAATATCTTTGATAAATGGGATAGAAATACCGATCAATTCAAAGCCTGGGAAATTTTCATAATTATTGATATCGGTTATGCAAATAAAACTATCACTTTCAGGATCAATTATGTGATCACCTTGCTTACTACAGAAATCATCTTGTCCCTTGTCAAAAGTAACAGCACCATCGTTACTAACGCAAGTTTGTTTGCAGTTAACACTTTTTTCTTTACCTTCAAAAGTTGCGCTACCAATCAAAACATTATCCATAACATTTAAAAATAGAGCAATATATGCAAATAATATCATCGGCTGAATACAAAAACTGATCAATTGTGTAAGCCAATTTTTAAATATTTCTTTGGTGCGCTCAAATAATGCCATGACAATTATCAATGGAGATACATAAACCATGATAATGATTGAAAACGCCGAAGATAAAAATATATGTAACGCTCTTAAAGCGGCGGCAATTAAGAAAAATCCAAAAAGTAACAGCATGGTTGCAAAATAAACTCCAACTGGCTCAGTGAAATATCCAGCAACAATTAACCCCGCTAAATTAGCATAAGTTGCCTGCGGGCCAAAAGATAAATAGCGAGATATCTTACAATCAAGAGTATCCCATAATGCCAAATAATCCTTGCCATCCGGATAGGTACTAATTGATATTAAATTACCAGAAGCATCAGAAACATCGCCAAATTGACAGCCATCTCTCTTAACTTCAACGGTAGAAGTTTTGATTTTAAATACAATTTTAGATAAGACTGCGGAGCTGTTATAAACACCATCAAAAAAGTAAGTTTGCCAGGCATTTCCGGTTGCAAAATATAGCACCAAACCAATTTTGACAATATACATCAATAATTCTTTTTTAGTTACCCGCCCTAACCCCATCAATATTTTTGCGCCATAAAACATGATTGAAAGCGTTAAAAACATTTTAACAATTAATTGCATATTATTTTGCAGGATCGAGAAAAAAGATGCGGTTTGGCCATCACTACGCTTAACCTGATCACCTTTTCTTAAAATATAATCGCCGGAAGGACAGGTGCCATTTACGCTGGAAACTTCTTTATTATCTCTACATTGACTATGACCAGTACGATTATAAAAGACGTTTTCCAAAGTTTCTTTCATACATTGTGCAATTGGCGCAGTAAAATGCCTTAATGCGCCGGTCATACTGGTTATATTATCATTATAAGCAATCTGATTTTGAGAATCTCCGACAAAATTAATACAAGCATCTGCAAAATAAGGCGAGGTAATGCCGCTGACATAACGATAAGGGGTGCTGTCAGTCATCACGCAATGATTCATATATTGGCAAAAATTCTTGCATTTGCCGGCTTTGTCATTATAGGTACAATCAGCATTTCTGATCTCGCTGATCTTGTCACAATCTTGGGTTTTAGTATGCTCATTGATTTGATCCGGGGTAACCATATTCCATTGCTGATTATGCGAATCATATAAACCATCCTGGTAATAATCGCAAGTATTTGAGCCGCCATCAAGCCCAAAATTATACGGGCAAAGACTATAAGTTTCAGCACATAAGATTTGATTGTTGCTAATAGCTTTAACTGAGAAAGTAACGCCCTTAATAGTACAACTTGGATCTCCTATTTTACAAAATTTGCGCTCCGCTTTAAGAGCGCCAACCGGATCATATTCGATACAAATATATTTACTGCTCCTGCTCTTGCAGCAATCATATTCATGCTTTAATTGCACCAATCTTGCCGGAGTTATGGCTTGACCAGTTAGAGGATCATTTTGCCCATTTCTAACATCATATTTTTGACAGCCAAAATTCGGAGTTTGAAAACCATGCATGTAATATCTTTGGGGATGAAAAGAATTACAACTACCAGTTGGACCCGGATGACTTCCATCTTCACATTCAGTGACATCCATACAAACACCATCATCACTGGTATCTTCTACTTCTACCCCGCCATAATACCATTCGCGATATTCTTTATGCGCTGAGTCGCTTAGCAATTGCAATTTGTCTCTTTTTACCGCCTCACTACCATCTTGAATTATTTTGGTAATATCAGTCTCAACAGTATTTTTATAATCCGGAGTACTACGATTATATTTTGCTGGATTATTTGCCATCCACTCATAGCCGCAAACATGCGCTCTGGTATATACGTCATTGGCAATAGCATAAATTAATGATATTTCTCCAAGTGCCGTCGCAAGGGTAGCAGCTCCTGCTGTAGCGCCAGCAAAACATTTTCCGTTTCCCGCCGCTTTTTTGAAATCCATCGTTAAATCAAAGGCATCTTTAATTGGGGACGGCCTCGGATCAAATCTTGGCTTGCGGCCACAAGAAATATTTGCCCCCGCAATCCCAGCCTTAACCGCAAAATAGCTGGTAGCAATCACCGCTAGACATACGTCATTTCCCAAATCAAAATATATATCATCACCACCACTAAGCGGATCCCACTCTAAACCATCGGGCTTAGCACCAGTTGATGTAATATGACATTGACGTATATGACTTACACCCTCATTATCAGCGCTATGAATATTGGAGGCCAGGACAAGTTGATTGGTAAATAAGATGCAAGATATTAGAGAAATGATAAAATATTTGCTAAAAAATTTCACTTTATTGTTTATTTATTACCTACCGGTTTTTTTAAGATATATTGGCAACCAAACATCCGGATCATCGCCGACTTTAGCCATAATTTCATCTAAAATTGCAATGGTTTCTACTCTTCCGGATAATACTCTGATAATTTCATCCATGCCACTTAAATCAATTCTTGCAATTACGCCATCATTATCCTGCTTAAGCAAAAAAAATCTGGTTGAAGGATCGGTCGTTTTTACCAAAATAAATTCCCTTTCGCTTAGCATAAATATCTCGCGATAAACCGAAGTAGCTTTTAAATTTGGCAAGAAAATCTGGGTAGCGGTTTGCTGCACCAAAGTATCAGAAATTGAGCTTTTTGAAGCATCCTCAACTGATTGGGTTGCAAATACCACGAAGGTATTTAATTTTCTTAAAACTTTTAACCAATCTTTAATTTTTGGCGCAAAAACCGGATTATCAATTAGTGCCCAAGCCTCATCTAAAACAATCATGGTCGGGCTACCATCAAGAGAGCCTTGAATGCGATGAAATAAATAAAGCAACACCGGTCCGATACTGGCTTTATCCTTAAGAATTTCCGACATTTCAATACCAAAAATACGGGCAGAAGTAAAATCAATTACATCCTCTTCATTATCAAAAAGCTTATTGTGAGAACCATCACTATGCCACATTGATAATCTGCCGGCTAAAGTGCCAGGGCCGCCAATACCCATGAAAGGAGCGATATTTCTAAGGCGACGCTGATCTTTTGATAATTTATAATTACCAATCACCGCCTCATTAATTCTTTCCATATCAGCGGCAGTTATTGGCTCACCATTAACTGATAATAATATTCTTAAAAACTCAACCAAAAAAGCGCGATTTTCACTATTATCTTTTAATTGAAAAGGATTAAAACCAGAAACCCGCGCCGCATCCGGCGTCATATAGCGACCCCTGATAGCGCGGACAAAAATTTCTGCACCACGATCCTTATCAAAGAAAAATAACCGGCATTTAAATTTTTGCGCCTGAGCACAAAGAAAATTTAACAACACCGTTTTACCAGCCCCGGTTGGACCAACAATCATAGTATGACCAACATCTCGAACATGAAAACTAAAGAAATATGGCGTACCAGAAACGCTATTAAACACTGTAACCGCATTACCCCAATGATTGCCTTTTCTTTTGCCAGATGGGTAATTATGAAAAGAAGCAAATCCGGCAATATTAAAAGTATTTACCGTTGATCTTCTGGCGCTAAATGCAGCATTGCAAGGTAATCCAGCCCAAAATGATGGCTCAAGATTCATCCTTTCTCTAACCCCGGTAATACCAGAATTAGATAATTCAACTATTGCCATTGAAAGCGCAGTTTCAAGGGATTTTACACTATCTTCAATACATAAAACCGTCATATGATGATTACCAAAGGCAAATTCACCGCTCATCGCTGAATCAAGCGCCTGATCAATTTCTTGAATTTGCGAAATCGCCACATCTTCTGATTGCACTAATCTTCTTTGTTGCAGCTGCATCGAAGAAATCGCAATCATGCGATTAATAAAATAAAATGACTGGCTAATTATTAACTCAAACGGCATTTGCATAAAGCCATCAAAAACGCCAGCATGAGTAGAAGGACGATATTCTTTAACCGAAACAACACCGGCATATTTAATGCCATTTGGATTATGAACTTCAATTGATTTGGGGCCAAAATACATCCGAGAAATCGGCAAATGATGGGAAATCTCACTGTAAGAGGTTGGGATTTGCTGGGTATAGCCGCAATTTACAATCCGCGATAAAAATTCTAATAATTGTGAATAAAAACTACCATCATCATTTTCTACCAGCCCTAGTAATTTTGGACCATAATTAGAAAAACCATTGAGGATTCTACCAGTCATTTCATCAAGCTCATCAAAAGCTTCCCTCATATAATTTTCCCAGGAAGTTTTGTCAGTTTTATGTTGTAATTTTTGCGCTAAATGCCCGATAACAGCGGCACCAGAAGTATCGGGACCGCGAACAATAGTTAAGAAATGCTCATTGATAAAACTGCGATTATTGCCATGTTTAGCCATCCATTCTTTATTAACCATATCCGAGAAACCATCCGGCATATCACCATCAGGAAATGCTTTTTCTTTTCTTCTAATTGTATGAAAATAAAGCGAAAAATTACCAGAGGCCATTCCCTTAAACAGGTTGTTACGCGCCGCTTTTTTTAAATCAATATCAATATCATCAGCCGTTTCAAAAGCAAAACCCTTGATCTTAACCACTCTGAGTAATTCTTCCTTATAAGTTAAAATAGTGTCAGAATTCCAATGGCATTTATAAGGGATAAAATGCGCCGCAGAAACTTCTGATTTAACAATTTTTTCTTTTGCCGGCTTGGTAGTCGAAAATTTTAACATTATTTTTCAAATAGTTAGAAAATTATGCAGCATAAAAATTCTTAAAAAAAGAACAGGATCAAAACATTATTAAAAATCTTTTAGCAAATCAATCAAGATAAATTAATATTCTCACGAAAGATTGACTTACTAAATTCTTTTTGATAAAAACTACCGCTTCCTTTTTTATTATTCATTAATAAAGAAAAAGGTTAAGAGAAAGGAGAGGTGGCCGAGTGGTCAATGGCAACAGACTGTAAATCTGTCCGCGCAAGCGTTCGCAGGTTCAAATCCTGCCCT
>CAZUPN010000084.1:0-6118 GCA_964622015.1 uncultured Rhizobiaceae bacterium
TGGAGTTAAATTTGGCTTAAGAATGGATTTGACACGGAATTATGGACACTCCCCTACTTACCGCAACGTTCCTCAAACTCTTGATTAAAATTATCAATCTGGCGCAACATTTCTTCGCTCATTTTACCAAATTCCTCCTGATTAACAGTAATCGGATCTGCCCATAAACAAAAGCTATCTACGGATATATTTTTGCATCCGCTTTCTAACAGCAGTAATATCATCATTTTTGCGAATATTCTGCCTCTTTTTTGACTCAATTGCATCGGTAAAATTTTTTTCAAGCTGTTCGGTTTTTTGTGATCTTTTGCCAAAAAAACTGCCAAGTGTAAAAATGGCTAAAATGCCGCCAATAATGGCTATGAATTTGGTGAGTAAATTTATGATCATTTTTCCTCATCTTCTTTTATTGCTTTCTCAAACACCCCAATTCCAAGCAATCCACCACCAGAAATCAAGAATATATTGATAATCCCCAGTGCTGTTGCTGCGTCTTTCGCTCCTGTCCTTAAACTATAAACAAAAAGAATTGCAGCAAACATAATCCCTGTTCCAAGCAAGATCGAACCCCAAAGTCTTTTGGATGATTGATTCCCTTTAGAATCTTCTAAAAATTTATTTCCCATTGTTATTTCTCAATTAATTCAAAATGTGGTAAGTCAAAAAATGTTTGATCTTTTAAATCATTATTACCATTCCAATCACCACCACATCTGATCTTGATTCCAAGCTGAATTGCAGTTGCCTTTACAAAACCAATAAAGTGATAAAATTTTTCTTTGTCTTTCCAGTTAAGAGGAATTGGGGCAACATCAACAGCAAGCGATGGCAAATGATTATGTTTGCTACCAGATTTAATTTTTGATTTTCCAGCGTTGAATGCTTTGATTTGATCTTCATTAGAGCGATGTCCCTCAAGGATTTTGCAATCATAATGCTTAATCACCTCATTAAAAAGTCTCTGTAAATCAGGATGGCAGGTAGATAATTTTTCGAGTGAGGTTTTTCCAAATTGTGGCATAAGTTTGTTTTATTTGAGGTTGATGTGATTACCTAAAACTGAGATAAAGCCAGCGGTGATCAGGGTCATAATTCCAACTACAATCCATTTGATAGAAATTCTGAAAGCATCTTTTTTTGCGATGCGAAAAGCTTTCAACAGTTCGCGCAAATCTCTTATATCCATTCTGGCTTTTTCGTCACTCAGACCAAGCTCATTCAGTGCCATTTTTGCACCATTTTTTGAGGCTTGTTCTAAAATTTGTTCTAATTCACATTTAGTGATAACAAATTCTCCTGTATCTAATTTTTTAATGTTATTCCACATCGGACAGTTTAATAATTGCGGTTACTTGAGTTGTATAGCCTTGGTCGCTTAAAGAGTGATTAACGCTTGTAATTACCCAGTTTTTATTTTTAAGATATTTGATGTCAGTAATGATAATATTATTTTCAGCACTTAAATGCGGATTACCTATTGTAGAAAAACCCAACCTTTCTGCGCCTCTTTGAAATTCAGCTAATTTTGTTTTTGCTGCTTCCTTAGCTCTGTTAGCGTTAACAAACTTATAGCGCATATTATAAGCAGGGTCACAGCTTCCGATAAAAACATCTTCTTCTTTTCCCGTGGAGAAATTGTGCCACTTAGCGATTACTTTACCAAATTTCTCCAAATCAGAAATGCTCAGAGTCCAGCTAGTGATTTCCTTTTCTGAAATCCTAATTGTTGGTAATTCTTTACCACTTGCCGAAATACTTCTGCCTTTTCTAAAGAATAGGATTTTACCAGATGCAATTTTAACAAAAGCCCCATAATCTCTAGCTAAGCTATTTAAAAAAGAAATATCACTTTCATCAGTTTGATCTATATGCGAGACATAAATCTGTTTAAAATATTCATCAATTACAGCTTCAAAATTATTCTCACTTGCAATTGTTGTAATAATTCCAACCAGAGTGTACCCATGCCATGATCTATTTCTTGGTGCTTTGATCTTTTTGTTTAAATCTTTGAGTTGTGTATTTGTGGCCTTACCAGTAATTCGCATTTGCGAAGGAAAGGCAGAAATCTCAACATCATCAACAATGTAATCTCCCATCTTAGTTAATGGTTTATCTTCGTAGCCAAGACAGATTTCAAGATTTGCACCAAGTGGCGGAATTTCTAAAACATTATCACGATTATCAAGTAGGATTTCGCAAGTATCAGAAACAAGGCCAGTTTCGTCAGTGATGTTTATCGAAATTAATCTTTGTGCAATTAACTCGGTAACATCTTTCTTATCAGCAGTAATTTTGAATGCCGGTTTCATGACCAGAGTTTTATACTTTTCTCTTCTTCTGTTTTAGTTAAATCAGGTAAAATAATTTTTATTCCTGCCGCAAAAACAGCATCTAAATTTGCAAGATGACGATTAGCTTCTAAAACTTTTTCTACAGTGCCGCTGGTGCTTCCATAGTATTTCCAACAGATTAAATCTAGCACATCACCATCTTTTGTGATGTAAGTAATCATATTGCTTGAATGATATTTTGAATTATTCCATTAACCCCTGGCTTAGCATCTTCACCATAGCGCTTAAGGCTGATACTGAATTCAATTTTTAGTGGTGCTCCATCTTTCATAAACACACTTTGATTCTCAGAAATCTTAATAATACACCATCTGCCAAAAGCAGTACCATTGCCAGAAATTAGCATTAAGGGTTTTCCAATTCCTGCTTCTGCACGCATCAAAGTAATTTGTCTTAAACCGCCTTTGAAATGCGGATAAATCACTCCTTCGAGATCAATAGTCTCAACTCCAAAACCGGTGAATTGCAAAGCAGGATTTGCACCCATTCGGTTTATTTCCTGCCAACGATACTCACTTTGTCTTTTTAGTATTTGATAAGCAGCATTGTTGATAGCAAAGCGATAAATACCAAGAATCATCATCGTGTTGATTCCAAGTGCGCTATTGAGATTTAAATTGCCGCCAATGTTTTTAAAAAAATCTGACATAGGCTTTAGTCGTAATTTAGTGCAAGTTTTCTGGCGGATAATTTTCTAAAGGTTTCATCGAGAGCAATTCTTACCTGGTCGGCAATTTTTCTTTCATCCATATTATTGCTAGTGTTAATGGTAATTGGTGCAGAAATTGAAATTTGTGATCGCGAGTTATTGCCGGCAATTCGAGAAATATTATTGGTTTCAATTGTAGGGATTTGCTTTGTTGTATTTACATCTTCAAGATTATGAACCACATTTCCTACTGAACTTTCAGTGGTTTTTGATTTATTATTGCCAGCTATAAAATTCCATGCTTTTCCTGCTATATTTGTAGTAGTATGGGCAATTGTTTTTAATGGATTTAAAAGCTTGCTAACCCAAGCGAAAGCTCTTTGTGTCCAACCAATAATCCCACTAAAAATATTCTTAAAAAACTCTCCAACCGGTGTCCAATTTTTAATTAAAAGTCCTGCTGCTAAAACAATGCCACCAATTATTAAACCAATAGGATTTGAGATTAGGGCAAGACTCATTACTCTGATTGCAGTTGTGACAATAGGCATTGCTATACCTAGCAAAGTAATTGCAGTTCTAAACGCTAATAACGCGCCTTGCGCTGCCAATAATCCGCCACGAAGGAAAGTGAAAGCATAACCAAGTGCAACCGATGCAATTTTGAACCCAATCAAGCCAGAAATTGTTAGACCGATATATTTTGTAACTACCGGAAATCTTTCTGCCAAAGCACTCATTTTGCTTGCAAAAATGGCAGTGCCATTTGCAACTGTTGTAAGTGTCGGAAGAAGAGTTGTGCCAATAGAAATTCCAACTGATTCAATTGCCGATTGAAATTGCTTGAATGATCCAACAGTGGTGCTTTTTAAGCGATTTGCTATTGTTTCAGCAGTACCGCTGGCGTGATTAATTTTATCTAGTGTTTGATCAACACTTCCAGTCTCAAATCCTTTAAAAAGCGCTAAAGCCCCAGAGGTGGAGTAAGTGCCAAAAATATCCTTTACGACTGATAATCTTTTTTCATCGGAAAGGTTTTTTGTGGCATTATGCAGATCTCTCATGATTTCAATCATTGATCGCATCTTGCCTTTATCAAAAATCTTTACTCCAAGACCTTTCAATCTTGTCTGGGTAAGAAGTGCTTCTTTAGCAACATCTGGCATTTCTTCAGCGGAGATTTTCATTTCATCACGCATTTTGCCTAAGGCTTTTGCACCAGCTCTTGCGGGGGCTGCAAGGCGAAGATAAGCGGAACGCATCATCGTTCCTGCCATTGTTGCCTGGATACCAGCATTACTTAAAACCCCAGCAAGCGCTACAGTTTCTTGTAAGCTACCTCCAACTGCTGCAGCGGCAGGTGCAACAAATTTCATGGTTTCGCCGAGCATTTTAACATCGGTGTTAGTGGCAATTGAAGCTTGTGCCAAGGCATCTGCTGCCTCTGCTGCTCTATCAGCTTTCATGGCAAAACCATTTAAGATACTAGAAACAATTTCCGCAGATTGGGCTAACTCCATATTATCAACGATTGCCAGATTTAAAATGGCTGGAGTTGCTGCTAAAATTTGGTTTGTGTTAAAGCCGTCCATACCGAGAAGTTGCATTGCCTTTGCTGCTTCTGATGAGGTGTATTGCGTTGTTCTGCCAAGTTCTCTTGCCTTATTTGTGAGCTTGGTAAAGCCTTCTGATCCCGCTAATTCTTCAGTAACAGCACCGACCTGGGCCATGGCAAATTCAAAATCTATTGCCGGTTTTATTGCAGCATAAAGTGATCCACCAGGCGCAATTGCATCAACCATTTGTCCGCGATAATTGGCGCGATTATTTAGATTTTGTGATTTGGCATCAGCATTATTTTGCAGCGCAGTTTGTCTCTTTTTTAGAGTGGTTAGGGTTTTGTTAAGAGATTCTTGTTGTTGATTGAAAGTTTTAAAATTAACCCCAGATGATGCAAGCGCTTTGCCCATTGCATGGGTTGCTTGTGCTGATTCCATGAAAGCCTTTTTAGCTTTTTCAGCGGCTATTTGGCTTTTGCGAAAATTATTCTGTAAGTCTTTTGAGGGTTTATCGGTTTTTGCAATTTCTGCACCTAGAAGAGATAACTTTTGTTTTGCCTGCATGTAAGCCAGTGACGCTTCTTTAGTTGCTCTTGAGGATTTGCGAAAGGCTTCGATTTCTGAGACTTTATTATTGACATTTTTGATCGCATCGCCAAGTGCAGAAAGCTGTTTATTAGCTTTACCAAAAGAATCTTTGAAGGATTTTCCTAAATCAGCACCAATAAGAATTGATACAGCAGCGTGAGTCGAGTTTGTCATAGTTTTAAATCAAAAGATTCTTTGGATATCAATTGGGACTGTCGAAAATCAACTTTCTTTGAAAGTGTACCTAAACCATTTCATGGCCATTATTAACCACGCTACTTGCTGTAGATTTAGATGATGCTGCCTTAGGAATAAGAGGAACCATTTCTTCTTCCTTTTCATCATGTTTAGGTCTGGAAACAGAACGTAATTTTGTAAAATTCTCTTGCAAATAACCCAGTGCTTCATGATTAAATATTAATACTGCTTTCTCGTAAACGTTATGATCAAAATAACCTGACGGCTTATCTTTATAAGCATCATTATGGAGATAGTTATAAATTACATTTGTTGTTACATTTGTATCGATTTTTCTATAGGATATTATTTGCTCGTTTATTGTGCGTAACCATGATAATATTTCTTCTCCTCCATCATCGATGGTAGTATTTTCTATCTCTTGTTTTGCAAAAAGAAGAAATTCCTCGGTATTTTCTGATTTAACTATCTTGTTACATAGTTCTGTCATTTTAGAGGGTGATAATTGTTGTAAAAAATTAAGAATCTTTTCTCCAATCTCATCAAAATTATAGTAGAAAGTATCTCTAATTTTAGCATTAATAAATTGTCTAAGCTCCTCATCGTCTCTTAGAGTGATGGCATGTGATAGGGAATCATTGGGAATATTATTTGGAGGCTCTATTCTATTTTCATTACGTTTAATATAAAGTGCAATACAGGATGCAAAAGCAAATATAATACCAAAATCCATCTATAATACAACATACTAATTGACAATTTCGCTGCAA
>CAZUPN010000085.1:0-6023 GCA_964622015.1 uncultured Rhizobiaceae bacterium
TTAATTAGATTTGGTTAAATTGATAGGGCGGGTTTACCAGACGCTTACGATTTAATTGTAAAAATTAGCCATAGATCTTAATATTTTGATACATGTTAAAAGTTTTTATACTTGGTAAGGTTTTTGGAAGAAAATAAGAGTTTAAGGATCGTTTTAATTTTATAGCGACTCACCTAGATTAAAATCACAACTGTTACAATGAAGAAAACTTTAACTAAATCTTACAATTCTATTGTAATAATGCGCATGAATCGTACAAAAATCATCTTTAACTCTTGATTTTACTGCAAATAAATTGAGATAATTTTACTTTAAGCTTACTACATCGTCAATTGACTATTTACTCTGCTGGATAATGGCACTGCAGGACTAGGAGAAGGTACATTCTGCATCTCAAGCATATCTTCCCGAGATAAATCAGATCTTACATTTGCGGCAAACAAATTTTTAATCCCCGGAAATTTCTTATAAGCATAGCATAAGGCAGTTAAAAGAAGAATGGCACCGCCGCCAACTGTTGCGCCGATTATTATATATTGACCATCTTCAGATCTACTACCATGATCTTGTCTTGCTGATGACGAGGCGGATGGGGATGGGGATGGCGAGTTGGCATCAATAATGTCTGCCACTATTAGATCGAAATCCTGATATTCAGTATCTCCACAATAATTTTGTGCAGTAGCGGTTAAATTATAAATACCCTGACAATCTGATATAATTTTGAAAGCAGTTTGGTTAAGCGTCAATATATCAAGACAGCCACCTTGCTTAAAATCTCCTTGATCAATTCTACTTTGAATATCAAATACCAACTGATCGTAACTGGTAGAATTTTCTGGATTAAAAAAATACCGCACCATATCTAATACCAATTCTTTTCCTTTTTCAGCAACTTGTGAATCAATCAATTCTTGGATCTCAGGAGGTAATTGCTGACATTGATAACTCACTTCAATTTCTGAGGTGGTGCGCAAAATTTGATTGCCATTATAGGCAATATCAACATCAATTCCAAAATTTTCTTCAAATCCCAAACCTAATTCTAATTTTAAATTGGATAATAGATCATTAACTTCTACAATCGTACCATTTGCGCGCCAAACACCTTCTACAAAAGTTGACATCTTGCCCGAATCAGTTTCACCAATTTGAATTAATAATTGATCTGGATCTGAAATAACATTACCATCAGAATCAACCAAGGTTAACTCTACATCAACAATTGTTTGTGGGTTAGTGGCATTAATTCTTAAGTCTTCTAATGTTACTGTAGTATCAAGCTGATTATAATTTAAAGATTGTTTAAGATTTTCTATTGTCATGATTTCCGATGTTATATCAACTCCCCCAGAAACAACATATTCCAACTCGAATTGCTTAATATCGTAATCCTGCAATATTACTTCTACATCAGAACCATTGACAGTAATAACTGTGCTTTGATCACGAGGGAAAACGGAAATTTGTAATTGATTAGCTTGTTTATCGCTATTTTGATTTTTAGCAACAGAGGCAAGAAGATTAGATAAATCAATGATATCATTACCTTGAAGGCGAAAATTTCCAATAGTATAAGTAATTGGATTCTCAACAGTGCCAACCTCAGAAGGAATAATAAAAGTATCATCATTACTAGCCCCAATATAGGTGACTCCTTGCTCTAACGTGATTGATTGTGGAGAGGCGCTAGAGGAGATTTGTGCCACTGCACTACAAATAGGAGCTTGACCAGGTAAGGCATTGGGATCAAAAATTTTGGCAAATACATTAAATTTTAGCTCCTGATCTACTAAATAACGACTCCAAACAGCAACAAATTTTTCATTTTCCAAAGATGTTACCGCAGCAGCTACAAAGCCTGATCTTGGCGCGGAGCCGCCAATATTAAACTCTCCACCAATTTTAGCTAAAGATGGACTAATAATTTGAGCAAATGTATTGCCCTGAGGGAAAGCAGCTTCAGTCTTAACGAAAGTTGCAATAAGATTGCCATCAGAAAGATTATATATTGAATCATAAAAATAGGTGCTACCATCATAAACATATGATGATCCACTGGTCATTATTCTTTTACTTCCAACCCTATTGCCAAAAGCATCAAAAATTTGAGCAGAAGTACCAATAACACCACCAATAGATGCACCTTGCACATCCTGATATTCATTCCAAAATGCAGCAAACCCACTATTTGGTAAGGCTATAACCTGAACATTAGATTTACCAGCGCCGTCAATATCTGCCTGAAATTCATGACCAATTTTATTACCATTAGCAGAAAAAATCTGCATGAACGTACCATATAATGGACCATTTTGTCGCCAACTATCCCAACTTACAACAAAATTGCCATTAGCAAGAGAGGTAACTGATGGTAAGATTTGTGGATCAGTAATATAGCTATTAGCCACAAATATATTTCCAATCTTATTAACATTATCATCAAAAATTTGTACATATATCCCATCATATGGATCAGCTGGTTTATTATCTTGAGAATTCCATACAACAACGAAGCCACCACCAGCAAGTGACGCTATTGATTGCTGACAATTAGACTGATAGTTATAACTACTAACCCGAATTCTGTTACCAACTTTGTTACCATTTATATCAAACCTTTGTACAAAAATATCACAGAGACTGTCGGGCAAACTTCCATAATCATTATAAGATGCCACAAAATCACCATTTTGTAATTTGGCCATCTTTACAGTATAAGGAGTACTTCCTGTGATTTCAAACCAATTACCAATTTTATTGCCAAAAGGATTGAAGATCTGCATCAAAATTTTTTGCGAGTAAGCACTTATATCCACCCAACCTACTACAAAATTCCCATTATCTAATTTCATTACCGCAGGATTATTTCCAGATCCAAGATGGTAAACAGCAACCTGAAATTCTCTATTTATCATTTCTACTTGTTCCAAATTAATGCCAAAATCTTCTACCCCAACCTCTTCATCAGTTTTTTGAATTTTATTAAAATTAAAATTTTTGATTTTGATAGAATTTTGTTCGCTTGCTAAAATTATTAAATCACTTCCATTATCATCTTCTTGTCCACTTGCATTTACTCTCACCAAATTATAGTTTTTACCATTATGATTCATTATCCATCTATGACCAATTGGGCTGCCATCTTGATTTCTAGCACATGCACAGGGTGAGGCTTTATAACTCACCTCTTTTTTATCTAGGATCAATTTACTTACTGTTGATAATCTATCTGTTCTTCTGACTTCTTTAGTGTCAATGATATCAAAATTGATTTGACTAATATCAGGAAACCGGAATTCTAAATTTTTAGTATTATCGGCAGCTCTAATATAATTATTAGCCCTTCTGTCTCCTTGCAAAGAAACTGACTTAGATTTAGCTATAACATTGCAATCAAAGATTTGACAAGATCTGGCCTCAACTTCTTGTTGTGTAGCTATCGACCCCAATTCTTGTCTAGCCAAGTTAATAGCTAAATCAGCTAGAAAAAGTCGCGGTTGCAATCTTTCAACCTCATCAGATATTCCAAGAGTACCCCCTTTAAGTTCTCTACCACTTTTTTTATCATGTTTCGTAGAAAATGTATTAATGCCATCCGCTGAATCTTGTATAGTTTTCCATATTGGAGTAGAGCCAACTATTTTGTTACCATCAATTACCTCAAAATGAAGATGAGGACCAGTTATATGCCCACTATCTCCAGATAGTGCTATTTGTTGTCCAGCAACTACACTATCATTTTTATGAACCAAATAATCACTTAAATGAGCATAAAGCGTAAGCATTCCAGTAACATTATCTTTTATAACCACAACTCTGCCATATCCACGATATTTCTCCTGCTCATTACAGTAATTTGCCCACGAAGCTTTTATCACTAAGCCATCATGCGCTGCATATACTGGTTTAACAAAATGATCGTTTACATCTTTTGTTTTAAGATCAATTCCCCAATGATCTGGACCAGTCAATTCCCTCTTCCCAGCTTCGCTATTTATTATAAGAGTATCTAGTGGTTTACTAGTTAACTTAAAATCGCTTTCAGCGTTTTTTACTGTTTTTGTCATATAGCTTATTTGTTTTATTAAAAGTTTAATCCTAGTATTTAATTTACTAAAATTAGCGATAATATTTTCAATCTGACTTCCCCTCTTTTTCCTCTAAACAAAAGCTTGGGATTCTTACATAAATTTGTTATAATTTAATAAACTATCTATGTCATTACTAACAGATACCAACCCTTTGGGTTTTTATTTTTTAGTATTACATTTTTATTTAGAATCTTATTTTCGGCAAAGACTTTAACTTTTTTAAATTGAATCATTTTTGAATCAATTGGTAATTCGACTCCGAGTAATTTTGAATGTTTTATCTGGTTTGCATAGTTTTGAATTTTATCAATAACATCCTTTTGAATATCTTCTGGCAGTGATCTAACTGCTTTTACTAGTTTTTTAGCCATTATGCGGGCATTAATGTTTTCTAAGTCGACATTTGAATCACCAACACCAATATTTTTACCTACTGTAGCGTCAATTGTTAATCCAACATTTGTTGATTTAATATATTTGACGGGTTTTAGAAATTCTTTTTGTGCCTTAGAATTAGATATTGGCTCTACTGCCTTTTTTTTGTTTTTAAATTTAGATATAATTTTTATTGGCACAGAGCTCCTAGAAACTTTATTGTTAAATGATACTGGAATCAATTCTTAAAGATTTTATTTTATTTAGCAGTTTATTTTGTTAAAACTTTAAATGTTAATTGGGGTTGTTTCTTTATTATATAAAAATCATTTTACAAATTTTGGTGGTTTAGAATTTGTGATAAAGATTAATCACATTTTAAGAAAGATGGAGAATTTTTATTAAAACCAATCCCATCTCTCTAAAAATTCCATTTCTCCTCCTGCTCCTGCCAAAGCTCAGGAATGTCATTAGTTATTATGTCCTGTAATTTTAGACTTCTTGGTTGGGTTCCGGTTAATATCCTCTCGATAATCTTTGGTGATAAGAAGTTCAGGTCAAAGATTTTACTAACATAAGCGGGGCTGAGTTTTTCTATTCTGGCAATTTCAGCTAGGGATGAGGAGTTTATTTTAGATGAGGCTTTTTTGTCTAATAATGTTCCTTCAAGCATGATTTTCCATTTATAAGCTCTGGCAATTGATTTGATTAGTTTATTATCGAAGTTTTTTTGGTTATCTTCTGTGTTGGTGTTTTTATTGGTATTTTTTGGCATAATAATCATCGCGGTTCCGCCTCTCTTCTTAATCTCCATTGGTACGAATATACTGATGGTTTCTTCGTTGATGATTATTTCATTAGCAGTTGCATATTTCATAATAATTTTGGTAATTTTTTTTAATATTAGCTGGATGATTAGTTAACCGACCAACTCATTTGATAAAGAACTTAATCCCTCTTTAAAAATGTTAATATTTAAACCATCTGAATTGACGGTGATATCTTTAACTAAAAGACTGATAATTCTTGCTTGTTCAACTGGAAATAATTCATCCCAGATTTTTTCAATTTGTTTGAATGAGTTAATAACAGTACTTTCTGGGAGTTGGTTGGTTGAATTGGCGATAGTGTGGATTATGAATTCTGGCTTTTTGAGTAAGCTTAGAATCTGGTTGGTAACTAAATTTTCTGCCTCAGTTGCTGATATTCTGCCTACTTTGCAATTATCGTTATTGCCTACTGCTTTAGAATGGCAGATATAATAGCGATATCTTTTACCTTGTTTCTTGGTATAGGTTGGAATCATTTTACTGCCGCAGATTCCGCAATTCATAATGCCTTTTAGGAGTGGTGCAATAGTTACTCTTGATTTGGGGGTGATGATTTGATTATCTTGATTACGATTTAAAATAGCGTTGGCTTTTTGCCAAATGTCTTTTTCAATTATTGCTTCATGTAGGCCACTATAGGTTTGGTTTTTGTGTTCTATGATACCAACATAAATTTGGTTTTCTAAAATCCTTCTGACATTTTGTTTGTTGAATTTTTTACCTT
>CAZUPN010000086.1:0-6023 GCA_964622015.1 uncultured Rhizobiaceae bacterium
GTCCGCGCAAGCGTTCGCAGGTTCAAATCCTGCCCTCTCCACTCCGCCTGCGCCAAGGCTACGGCGGACAGGCCCCAGAGCAATACTCAAGCTCAGAAGATTTTTTTTACGCTTTTTCTCCAAGACTCCGGGCAGCGCGTGGCCGAAGCCTTGGCGTAGGCGGGTGTAGCTCAATGGTAGAGTTCCAGCCTTCCAAGCTGGCCGTGAGGGTTCGATCCCCTTCACCCGCTCCAATTTTTTTTAGCAAAAAAAGCAATGACCAGCAAAAAATTCAAAATCAATTGCAGTTTCAAACCAGCCGGCGACCAGCCGCAAGCTATTAAAGAATTAGTATCGGGGTTAAATTCTGGAATTAAAAATCAAGTTTTACTTGGTGTCACCGGCTCCGGCAAAACCTTCACTATGGCTAATATCATTGAACAAACCCAGCGCCCTACTCTAATCATGGCCCATAATAAAACTTTAGCAGCGCAACTTTACGGCGAGATGAAAGAATTTTTTCCAGAAAATGAAATCGGATATTTTGTTTCTTTTTACGACTATTATCAGCCCGAAGCCTATATTCCAAGAACCGACACTTACATTGAAAAAGATAGTGCTATTAATGAGCAAATTGATCGCTTGCGCCATATGGCAACCAGAGCTTTATTTGAAAGGCGCGATACTATTGTGGTGGCCTCAGTTTCTTGTATTTATGGTATTGGATCACCGGATTATTATTCATCAATGGTGCTTAGAATCAAAAAGGGCGAAGAGATTAATCGCCAAAAATTATTATGCCGTTTAGTTGATCTGCAATATAAAAGAAATGATCTAATTTTAGAACGCGGATCTTTTAGACCAAGGGGCGAAACCATCGATATTTTACCATCTCACATGGAAGATCGCGCCTGGCGCTTAGTAATGTTTGGCGATGAAATTGAAGAAATCATCGAATTTGATCCACTAACCGGGCAATATTTTGAAAAACTGACCGAAATTGCACTCTATCCAAATTCACATTATGTCACCCCGCAAAATATCTTAAAAAATGCCATCACGCAAATTAAATCAGAATTATTAATTCATCTAAAAAAATTAGAAGCCCAAAATAAATTACTTGAAGCCCAAAGACTCGAACAAAGAGCGGTTTATGATATGGAAATGATGCTAGAAACTGGGAGCTGTAAAGGTATTGAAAATTATTCCCGCTATTTAACTGGCAGAGCCGCCGGCGAGCCGCCTCCTACTTTATTTGAATATCTGCCAAATGATGCTTTGCTATTTGTTGATGAAAGCCATGTTTCGGTGCCTCAAATTGATGGCATGTATAAGGGCGATTTTGCCCGTAAATCAAATTTAGTTGAATATGGCTTTAGATTACCAAGCGCACTTGATAATCGACCATTAAAATTTATGGAATGGGAAAATTATAAGCCGCAAACTATTTATGTTTCAGCAACTCCGGCCAAATATGAATTAGCTAAAACCGATGGCAAATATGTTGAGCAAATCATCAGGCCCACCGGATTACTTGATCCAGTTTGCGAAATCAGACCGGCCAAAACTCAAATTGATGATTTAATTGGCGAAATTAAAACTACCAAAAAAGCAGGTTTTAGAACTTTAGTTACTACTTTAACCAAAAAAATGGCCGAAGATTTAAGTGATTATTTATCTGATGTTGGCATCAATGTTGTTTACATGCATAGTGACGTTGATACTTTAGATCGCATCGGAATTATTCAAGATTTACGGCAAGGAAAATATGATTGTTTAGTTGGCGTTAATTTATTACGAGAAGGCCTCGATATCCCCGAATGCGCCCTCATGGCAATCTTAGATGCCGACAAAGAAGGCTTCTTACGCAACGAAACTTCGCTAATTCAAACCATCGGCCGCGCCGCCAGAAATTCCGAATCAAAAGTAATTCTCTATGCCGATAAAGAAACCAAATCAATCACCAAAGCCCTAGCCGAAACCAACCGCCGCCGCCAAATCCAATCTGAATATAATAAAAAACACCATATCACTCCAACTACTACCAGCAAACCCTTGGGCTCCGCCCTACAAAACCTATATAACAACTCCAATTATAAAGCTAATATTAAACAAGACGACAATAGCAAAGAATATCTAAAAATCGTCAATAACGCTAAATTAGGAAATTTCGATTTGGTCGATAAAAAAATCAGCTCACTAAAGAAAATAATGTATGATAAAGCCACCAATCTTGACTTTGAAGGGGCAGCAGCAATAAGAGATGGGATCAGGACTTTGGAAAATTTGTATAAATTATAACCAATACCTAATACTAAGCCTGATCTTGACATAATTATATAAGCTTGATCTTTTTGGAATAAAATTTAATAAAAATCCAATCTATATCCTGATATTACCCCTCCCCACATAACACCGCCCCCTTATACTAACCCTTAGCACACCCAAACCAGCGGCGCCTCAAAAAGCGAAATAATAATATCTCTATTATTTTGCAAAGATTTCATCTCTTTACAAGACAGAATTCCATAGATCGATACCCGTTTTGTCTTTAGATCTGTTTTTGAGCTTAATTTTTAAGTGTTTGATTCAAATACTCAGTTGAGTTATGCTCTGGTGCCTATGGGGGTAAATAAAAAAGTTTTATTTTGTCAGAATGCTTACCCTCGCAAGCCTTGACAATTCTAGCGTGATGAATTGTCGAATTATCAAGAATTAAATATAATTTCGATGTCTGATCTTTGATTAATCGTCGCAGAAACTTAATGAGAACTTTTCCATTCATTTTATTTTCAAAAATCATAAACCTCGCAGAACCGCTATTAGCAATGACTGAAACCATGTTGACAGCAAATCTGCTTGATGGAATTGCTAATATCGAAATCTTGCCTTTTGCTGAAAATTCTTTAGCAATAATTTCTCTTGATGAAAGAGAAGTCTCATCACTTCAATGAATTAAGGCTTTTTCGCTCTTAGCTTTGCTTTTTATTTATTTTTTTCCTTTCTGCCTACATTTTAGAGTAATAATACTGGGGAGAAATTAGTAGGAGATTAGAGTTGAGGGAAAAATAAGCGAGGAAGATCCGTTACCAACAAGCAAACAAGGAGGATTTTATGCTTTTAAGTCAAGAGGTTTTAGAACTCGTTCACTGCGTTTAATAATTAACATTCATGAGATAAAAAGCGCTATCTCTTAAACATCTCAAGCATTCTTTTGGTTACTAGAAAGCCACCAAAGATATTGATTGAAGTAATAATTACCGCGATAAAGCCGATCATGGTTAGGGCTGAGAAATCTTTAGAAGAGCCAAGGGCGATGATGGCGCCAATTAATACTACACCAGAAATTGCGTTAGTAACTGCCATTAGTGGCGTATGTAGGGCCGGAGTTACTTTCCAGACTACAAAATAGCCAACTATGACGGCAAGCATAAAAATTGTTAGCTCTAAAACTAAAAGATCGCTGGTTGCGCCGCCATTATAGGCAATTGCCGCCACTTTATTGACCAGCAAATCAGAATTTGCTTTGATTTGATCGGATAAATTAATTATATCTTGTAACTGGCTCATAAATTAATGTTTTTTTAAAGTTTTAAAATTATTGATTTCGCTAATTATCTCATCAATAATTTGTTTTTCAATTTTTATGTTATTTAAACGATTAATTTCTGGAACACAGGTTGGAGAGGTAACGTTAATTTCGGTTACATAATCACCAATCACATCAAGTCCGACAAAAAATAGGCCAAGTTTTTTAAGTTTAGGGCCAATTATTTCACAAATCTCTAAATCTCTTTTACTTAAATCAGCCTTATGGCCAGCGCCACCAATATGTAAATTAGAGCGTATTTCACCCTCACCAGCAACTCTTAAAAGAGCGCCAACTGGCTTGCCATTAAGTAAAAGAATTCTTTTATCGCCATTTTTTACTACAGGTAAAAATTCTTGAACAATTATTGGCGCCCTGTATTGTTTTAACATAATCTCAAAAATCGCTGCCAGATTAACATCATCTTCACGCAACAAAAATACCCCATCACCACCGCAGGAGTAAAGCGGCTTTAGAATTATTTGCGAATGTTTTTTACGAAATTCTTTTATTTCTTCTAAATCAGAAGTAATAATGGTTTTGGGAGTTAAATCGCTAAATTCAGTAACAAAAATTTTTTCTGGACAATTTCTGATTTGAGTCGGATTATTAAGAATTAAAATTTGATCCTGGATTTTTTCAAGTAAATAAGTACTGGTAATGTAGGCCATATCAAAAGGTGGGTCTTGCCTTACTAAAATTACATCAAACTCGGTTAAATCTTTTTTTTGATTGTCTAATATTTGATAAAAATTTTGGGGCTGTTTTGTTAATTTAATTTTTTTAACCGGCGCCAATAATTTTTGACCATCAAAAGTTAATTCTTTTGGTAAATAATAAAAAATCTCATAACCCCGGATCTGGGCCTCAAACAAGATTGCAAAGGTCGAGTCAGTGTTAATATTAATCGATGAAATTTCATCCATTTGAGCAACAATTTTCATGAATAATTTGATTTATGTTAAATAATCAGCAAAAAATTTTCCCAATATTAGATTTAGGAGAATATATTTTACGCGAAAAACAAGCAAGCGATGTTGCAGATTTTTTTAATTATTACACCGACCCTGAAGTTAATAAATACATTATCTCTTACATTCCAAGAACCTTTGAAGAGGCGAGAATGGAGGTAAATTATTGGAAAAATGTCTTTTATAATGATGATGGCATTTATTTTGCCATTGCCAAAAAAGCTACTAATCAATTAATCGGCTCAATTGGCTTTAGTTCTCATATTAAACATCACCACCGCATTGAGCTTAGCTATGATTTGGCCAAAGATTACTGGCATCAAGGCATTATGACTAAAGCAATAAAGGCGGTAAGTGAATATTGTTTTGAAAAAATGGCAATTAACCGTATTGAGGCTTTTATTCATAAAAATAATATTCACTCACTTAAATTACTTGAAAAATGTGGTTTTACACAAGAAGGATTACTTAGGCAACATCGTTTTCACATTGACAAATATGTTGATGTTTTTATTTTTAGCCTATTAAAAAATGACCTATAAAATCAAACAACTAATTATACATTATGCCGGATCAAGAAAATCAAAATCTAGAAAATAATAATTCTATAACTCGCTATCTAGGACAACATGGTCATTATATAGCACATATGGCCGCTTCAGTTCCAATTTCAACTCTTTATATGATGCTTATTAATCAAGCCTTGATGCCAAACATGGCAGGAGGACATCAAATGAGCATGATGGGAGGCCATCAAATCAATATGACAGAGCAAATGGATATGAGCCACAATATGGAATCAACTCCGATCTCAAATTATCTAGTTATGTTAGGCATTATGGGAGCTTCAATGTTATTAAGCGATGCCACAATTGCCATCGCAAAAAAAGCCGCCACCTCGATTAGAAATGCTGTAGCCACAAATATTTTCCAAAATCAGCAGCACCACACTTTACCTGAATAATATGGCGCAGGTAGCTAATAAACCTTGAGTAGCAATATGTTGCTCTAAATGATTATCGGCACCAACCGGTATTAAAAAATCAACCTCGGGACTAGATTTAATAACATTTAGCTTATCAATTTGTTCCATAGAAAACCCCTCTGCATATTTGCCATTAGACTTGCCATTTTCCTTAATATCCTTGGTTATAGTATTCATACATCCAATTGGCGCATTGCTTGCATCGCAGGCTGCATAACAACTTCTTGATAACTGTAGGGTTTTAAAATCAATTTCTGCATCTAAGGACATTTCATTGATTTGATGAGTTAATCTAGCCTCAATTTGATGGGAAAATCTTAAATATCTTTCACGATATTCAATTTCAGCAGCAAGTGGCGGCCAAAATTCTTTTAACAGATCTTTGCGGTGAAATTCTGCCACAACTTCCTGTCCAGTCATAGCAAGATAAATTAATTTTGTGGTTTCATTTGCCTGATTTTCAATATAATACCAAATCCCATTTATAATTCCATATATC
>CAZUPN010000087.1:0-5844 GCA_964622015.1 uncultured Rhizobiaceae bacterium
AAAATATTAAAAATTTAGGTTTTTGGAGATTGGAATTCAACAGGCCCATAATGATGAGATTATCAGAGAATTAATATCCAAGAAGGCAAGTTTAAAGTAATTTTTCCTTTGATTATTGCAGCTGCGGCCTGCCGCAGGAAGGGATCTCAATAGACCCATTCCTGCAACTAAAGAAAGAGGAAAACCCTAAATCATTGTCTTTAACACATCATGCTCCTTAACATCAAAGAAACGATGTTTAGTTACTCCAAGCAGATGAAGAGCGATAAAGCCAATTAGAACATAGGCTAGTTTGGTATGAGCATTATAAAAACCTTGCGCAAAAATTGGATTTTTATCAACAAATGACGGTATTTGGATTGAAAAAAATTTTACCAAATGACCACCAAAATTTGACATTAAATAGCCACTAAGCGGCACCATAATCATTAATACATATAACAAAATATGGGTAATATGGGATAATATCCTAATTGCAGGCGGTATTGTGTGAGGAAGAGCAGGAGTTGATTTTACTGCTCTGACGACCAATCTGATTACCACCAAAATTAAAATTAATATCCCAATTGATTTATGCAAATCATATAATTCATAGCGATAACTTGCCAATTTAGCAGGTCCAGTCATATAAAGACCAAGACCAAGCGCAGCTATAACCAATAACGCCATTAACCAATGTAAGATCCGAGATAGAATATGATATTTTTGCATAATATAAAAAATAATTTAGTTAATATTTAAAATGGGTCTTTATTTAATGAATATGGTCATGTTTATGTTGATAAATTGCCATATTATGGCTTTTGCCAAAAAGTGATAAATAGTCGGGATGGTTATTAACTAATTCGGCGCTACCCTGGCAACAAATATGATTATTAACGCAAAATACCCAATCAGTTTTTTGCATCACCGTATAAAGATCATGAGAAATTAATAAAATAGCACAATTTTTTCTTTGCCTGATCTCTTCAATGATTTGATAGAATTTTTCACTGCCATCAACATCCATATATTGGGTTGGCTCATCTAATACCAGCAATTGCGGGTTATTGATAATCGATTTTAGAAAAATCACTTTTTGCATTTGGCCGCCGGATAAATCATGAATTTGATGATTTAATAAATTCTCCAAACCGAGTCTTGAAATCAGCTCTTTGGATAAATCATCAATAATAATTTTATCAGTTGAGAGGCTTAAAAAATCAATAACCCTTAAAGGAATAATGCGATCAATGGTTATTTTTTGCGGCATATAACCGATAGTAATTTTTTTATTATAAGAAACTAACCCAGTTGATGGCTTTAAAGCGCTAATTATTATTCTGGCAATTGAAGTTTTGCCACCGCCATTTGGGCCAATTAAGGTGGTAATTTGGCCTTTTTTTAATTCTAAATTAATATTTTTTAAGATCTGGCGGTTATTTATTTTTAAATCGATATTTTTTAAGGATAATATTATCATTTTGACTCCCTATCAGTAGTTTCGCTAGCAATTGCGTCAGCTCTATTATTATCACCGGTTGCCGCATCAGCTTTAGTTGCGCCACCACCCCTATCACTTGCAACAACCTTACCTCTATTACCGGCAGTACCAATTTTTTGGCCAACCGCTCTTGCGGCGTTACCGCCATGTTTTTGAACTGCCCCCACCGCTCTCTTTTGTACGGCATTAAGAGCGCCAAAAGTTTTGCTAGCCATGCCTTTAATTGAGCCCCAACTAGCCCCATGATCAGGCCCGCCAACTAAACTTATCGCCAATTCTTGAATTTTACTTAAAAACTGAGTGAAAATAAACATTAATAATGCCGCTTTAATTAGAGTTTTGACTTTGAGCATCAAATCTTTTACTACCAAAGAAGGTAATCCGATTCCAATTGGAGCAAGGGCATTTAAAGTCTTTATTTGCACACTATCAAAAATACAGTAAACACTAGTAGCTGCAGCATCTCCATCGCAGCTAATTTCTTTAGGAGCATCTCTGCCATCACCACTAAAAGTAACATCGCCAATAATTACTGAATCAAAAATAGTGATTAAAACGCCCAAATAGGCAAATAATATCATTGGCTGTAATATCAGGCCTAAAAGCTGCTTCCACCAATTATCAAATACTCCCTTGGTTTTTTCAAATAAAGATAGCGTAATAGTGATTGGCGAAACATAGATTAAAAGCGTAATCATAATTGAAGAAATCAGGAAAATATGGAGCGCTCTGACGGTTAAAAATATTAGGAAAAAGGCAAAAATAAAAGCAGCAACTAAAAATATCAGACCGGCGCCACCAGTTAAAAAACCAGCTAGTAGCATGATGGCAATATTTGGAACCGAAACTGATGGGCCATAACCAAGGGCGCGGACAATTTTACAATCAAGCACATCCCAAATTTTTAGATATTCTTTGCCCGGCGGGTAAGCAAAATTAGCCGGATTAATATCGTTTATATCCTTATAATTAAATTTTGGAAATTGACAGCCATCTTGCTTAGCTGGATCTGTGATGCCAGGATCAATTTTCATCGTAATATCAGCAAGCAAATCTGAAGTGTTCATGATCCCATCTATAAAACCAGATTGCCAGCCATTTCCAACCGCAAAATACATCACCAATCCAATCTTAATGATAAATAAAATTAATTCTTTTCTTTTAATTTCTCCAAGACCAAGCAGGACCTTGGCACCGAAGAACATAACCGCTAATACCAGAGACATTTTAATAATGTCTTGTAATCTGCTTTGCATTTTAGCAAAAAAAGACTGGCTGGTTAGTGACTTTCCTTCTTGTGATTTATAATTGCCACTGGCACAAACCCCATTCTCATCAGGAGCCTCCGCGGAATCAGCGCATACAGTATCGCCAGCTTTATTTAACATCAGATTTTCTAATGTTTCTTTAAAGCATTGCACAATCGGTGCTGAAAAATTACGGCCCGATATTGGCAATAAATCAGAATTATAAGCATAAGTATTTTGAGAATCTCCTTTAAGATCTCTACAGGCCTTTGAGATAAATTGGCCAGTTAGATGGCTACCGCCTTTAATATATGGGGTAGTTGGCACTTTGACGCAATTATTCATATATTGGCAAAAATTCTGTCTGACTTCCGGAGCATTTTGATTGCTATAATCTTCTAATTCAGTGCCGCCGCCAAGTAAGTGATTATAAGGACAAACCGAATAAGTTTTGGCGCAAATATAATTGGAGCTGCTTTTAGCCTGATAGGTTTCAAACACCACTGAACGAATTGAACATTTATCACCTAATTTGCAAAAATGCCCATCACTTCTATCCACCGAACTACCAGCCGCATCATATTCGATACAAATCGTATTTTGACTTCTGGCTTTACAACAATTATATGCATCTTGCACGGCAGGATCAGTAGAGTCATCTAATAAAAATCGATTACATGCATAATTTGAAGCAAGACCCGGGCCACGCATATAATATCTTTGATTGCCACTATGATAGCCAAGTATGCGGTCTCTTTTATCATTTTTCCAACTTTTTGGCAAGCTACAAGATCCACTACCATTATCCTCATATTCTTTGCCGCCATAAATATATTCGCGGTAATATTGGTTACGTACTTTTGTTTCATTATTATTATAGCCACAAGAATCACTGCCGGTAAATAAATCAATTAAACATTTTGCGTAAGAACCAGTATAATTACCGCGGCTCTGCATTGAATTACCTTTAGAATCTTTAATTTGACTACCATCATTGGCAGTATCGCTCCATACCTGCCAATCATGGCCACAAATTCTAGCCTTTTTATAAACCTGATTAGCAACACCATATATCACTGCTAGCGCTGCTAATTCTGCAGAATAGGCCGCAAGCTGAGTAGCATAGGCAGTACAGCATTTGAATTGATTAGCTTCGGCAGTTGCGACTTGTGCAGTAAAACAGCCGCCACAAGAAGCATTGGTGGCTACTGCAGCTGAGGCAATGCTGATATAGAAAGCGCATTTAGCGCCATTATTAGTAACAGAAAATAATTGCGCCGCCTGCATATAGGGATTGGGCTTATAAACACTACCGCACATTGAAGTAGCAAACGCTGATGCCGCCTCAGTTGCAACTGTAAAGCCGGCGATAAATCCGATACAAGTCGGATTATCCAACTCCCACTGAATATCGCGATTACCACCAAATGGATTAAATCCAATACCATTTTTATCACTTCCTGGCCCATCAGCATGATTATCATTACTTCGGCATTGCTCGTTATTAGAGCCCCATTCAACCGATCTGATGCCGGTATAAGCAATGGCAGAACTTTCATTAATAATTGATGATGATAAAAGGATTAGGCAAGCTAAAAAAAGCAAGAATTGACGATAAATCTTTAAAAAAGAGCGGCTATTAGTAACTATATCAGCTACCCTTTGACCGATTTTTTTAATAATTTTTTTGCCCATTTGTTACTACAAAAACTTGAGGAATATAGTGTTAAAAATTTTTCAAATAAACCAACCTTACACCATAATCCTGCCATTTTTCTAAGCTGGTCTTATAATTGGTTCTGATTCCTTTATAGCCAATTTGAAGCGACAGTAGGTCAAAAATCTTGGTTTTAGAGAATTTATAACCAGCAGAAACTTCAAAGAAATCCTGGCGAAAACCATTGCTTGCATTAAGAATAACATTTTTATGACGACCATAGCCAAAAGTAATATTGTAATTCTTGCAAATATTATTAACCAAATTAGCAATCAAATAATTATCTTTGACATGGTTATTGCCGCCAACATTATTGATTTTAGTATATTCAAGCAAAGCATTGGATTGTAATTTTTGTGACCAGGGATATTGATAATTACCGCCAAAACTCCAGGCTTTTTGATTTGCTATTTTAGCACCATTGATTTTAGAAAATCTTTCACTTGGTGCCAAATTAATGTGAGAAAAATGATAGGATAATTTTTTATCTTCACCAAAATCATATAAAATATCGAGGGCAGCCAAATAAGATGAAGGTGATTTTTTGTTACTTAAGCTAGAATGATATTGATAATTAGGATCGCGCAAGATAATTGCCGAATTATCGAGATTGCCACCATTATTAGCAAAAACACCAAAAGCAAAATTATATTCACCAACCTTTTTTTGATCTCCCAATTTAGTGTTAATTACCGCTCCCAATTTTTCATCCTGCAAATAATTATTAGCGATATCTCTTAACCAAATACCCTCATTAAAACGCCAGGCAGTACCAAAATTGGCAGTAAACTTGCCGGCTACAAGGCTAAATTTAGTAAAATTATAAGATAAATTGAACTCTTTAATCTTAAAATAATTATTTCTTGAATTAGGATTATTGGTAGAAGTCAGTGCAATATCGCGGCTGGTAGCTTTGTAATCATCAAAAATATTTTCGAATTTTAAGTAGCTATTAATGGTAAGATTTTTAATTGGCTGTATATTTGAATATAAATTAAAACGACTATAACCAGTCTTATAATTATTTTTCAGATTGGTAGTTTGATTATTATTATCAGCATAAAAATCAGCAATCAAAAGATTATTATGACTCGATTTAAAATCATCAGCAAATACAGCCAAGGATGAAAAAATAACCGCAACAAAAACCACCAAGGGTTTTAAAAAAATATTTTTCACTTAAATAAAGATTTTATTTTAATAATTGATGAACAAATTTTATTCCTTGATAAAAACTTCCCATTTTGTCAATGACAAAGGAGTAGCCTTCTTTTTATCATACCGAAAGGTTTTTAGCTACAGCCAGTTTATTCAAAAGAATAATTTTATGTCAATCATAATATTACTACATCAAAAAAATTTACCTGCTTTGATTTTTTAATACATAAAATCCAAAC
>CAZUPN010000088.1:0-5719 GCA_964622015.1 uncultured Rhizobiaceae bacterium
GCTCCCGTAGCTCAGGGGATAGAGCAGTGGTTTCCTAAACCATGTGCGCATGTTCAAGTCATGCCGGGAGCACCATTGATGAGTTTTAAGATAGTTTTTTAAAAAAATAAATATGATTAGAATCGGTAATATTCAAATAGATGATCCGGTTTTTTTGGCGCCAATGTCGGGGGTGACCGATTTGCCATTTCGTAGATTGGTGAAAAAATTTGGCGCCTCATTGGTAATTTCAGAAATGATTGCCTCAAGAGCGATGATTATGCAAACCCGGGAGTCACTTAAAAAATGTCAAAAAGATGATAATTGCTATCCAATGTCGGTACAATTAGCGGGCTGTGACCCTGAAGTAATGGCGGAGGCAGCTAAATTAAATGAGGATTTGGGAGCTGATATTATTGATATTAATTTTGGCTGTCCGGTTAAAAAAGTAGTTAATGGTTTTGCCGGTAGCGCTTTAATGAAAGATGAGCCGCTAGCTAGCAAGATTATGGAAGCGGTGGTTAAAGCGGTAAAAATTCCAGTTACGGTAAAAATGCGAACCGGTTGGAATAATGAGAATCTCAACGCGCCTAAATTAGCTAAAATTGCTGAAGAGGTTGGCATTAAATTAGTCACCGTTCATGGACGCACCAGATGCCAAATGTATGAAGGCAAGGCGAATTGGGAATTTGTCAGGGAAGTTAAAAATGCGATTAAAATTCCAGTAATTGTTAATGGTGATATTAAAGATAGCAAAACCGCTAAACAGGCCCTAGAAATGTCAGGTGCTGATGGGGTGATGGTGGGCAGAGCTTGTTATGGCAAGCCCTGGCTGATCAATCAAATCAGTCAGGAAATTAAGGGCGAAACATTTGATCAAATGCCAAATATTTTTACACAAAAACAAATCGTTCTTGATCATTTTGATGAAATGATTGATCATTACGGCGCCGATACTGCAGTTTCGCTGGCGCGCAAGCATATTGGCTGGTATAGCGGCGGACTTAGATCGTCGGCAGAATTTCGGGCTAAAATTAATATCACTCGCGATATTGATCAAATTAAACAAGAAATTAATCATTTTTACGATTCACAATTATGAAATTTTCAAAAGCGTTAATTGGAATAATACCAGATTATAAAGAGGGTAGTAAGGGTGAATATTCAGCTAAGCCTTATTATGCTCTGCGCTGTAACTATGCTCAAATGGTCAGTAATTGTGGCGGGGCGCCGGTAATTCTTGCTTATGATTACGATTTGATTGATGATTACATTGCTTCACTTGATGGCTTAATGATTATTGGCGGTTATTTTGATATTAATCCTAAAAAATATGGCGAAACCAAAATTCATCCAAGCGTAAAATTAAATTTAGTTAGGGAAGATTTTGAACATCAAATAGTTTTAAAAGCCTTAAAAACTAACATTCCGATCTTTGGCATTTGTAATGGCATGCAATTAATTAATGTGCTTCATGATGGCAAAATAATCCAGCATATTACTGATGACAAAAACTTCATGAATCACGAACAATCTAGCAATCCTGGATTTGGCGATTATGATAAATCCTATCATCAAGTTAAAATTGAACCACAAACTAAATTATATGAGATTGTCGGCCAAAATCTGATCAAAACCAATTCTTCACATCATCAGGCAGTAAAAAATGTCGGCAGCCAAATAAAAATTTCAGCCCGCGCTGCTGATGGCATTATTGAAGCAATTGAAAAAACTGACCATCCATTTTGCATTGGTATTCAGTGGCATCCAGAATTCAATAGCAGCCAGGCTGATCAGAAAATTTTTGCCGCCTTTATTGCGGCCTCTAAAAAATATAAGGATATAAATGACCGAAACTAAAATTGAGTTAAAGCCCCAAAGAATTGCTAAATATATCGCTCATAGCGGTTATTGCTCAAGACGCGATGCTGAAGAGCTAATTGCAGAAGGTCGGGTTAAAGTAAATGGCCAGATAATTACTACCCCCGCCACTTTAATTACTGATCATGCCATTAAAATTGATGATAAATTAATCAATAAAATACCTGAAACCAAATTATGGTTAATGCATAAGCCAAAAGCAATCATCGCCACTCATAAAGATCCCCAAAATCGCAAAACAGTTTTTGATTTGCTACCTAAAAATTTCCCCAAAGTAATCACGATCGGCCGGCTTGATTTTAATACTGAAGGCTTATTGCTCTTAACCAATAATGGCGATTTAGCCCGCTATATTGAACTTCCTAAAACTAAATGGATCAGAACCTATCGCGCCCGAGTTTTTGGCAGAATTGATCAAGAAAGATTAAATAGATTAAAAAATGGCATCACCATTGACGGGGTTAGATATCAGTCAATTAAAGTTGAGCTTGATGTTGAAAAAGAATCAAATTCCTGGCTAAATATTTCTCTAACTGAAGGAAAAAATCGTGAGATCAGAAAAGTGATGGAAGCATTAGGATTACAAGTAAACCGCCTGATCAGAACCTCATTTGGATCTTTTAATTTAGGACAATTAAGAGTTGGTGAAGTAATCGAAGTATCAAATAATATTACTAAAAATATTTTGGCATCAATGCGGGCGTAATTAAAAAAATATCGACAAAAGCTCAGAAGCCTCTCATAAAAATTATGTAAATGGTTTTCATTTTTTTGCTAATTTTCCCCTATAATTTTCAGGTTAAAAATTATCAGGAAACCGATCAGCAAAAATGATAGCAAACTGTTTAAGTGCTAAATCCCAGTTATGAATCGTCATCTTCTCTAAATTGAAGAAGCAGAGCAAGGAATAAAATATTAGAAATTAGTGTTTTTATTTGGGTTAATTTGGGGCAGTCCCAAAATATTACAGCCTAAAGCCTAAATCGCTATTTGCAGATTGTATCAAATAGCTTAGATGAATAAATATTATTTACCCATTTAAATAAAAAATTGACAAACAAGAAGCCCAAATTACTTTGTTAAACTTATATCTTTTTAGCTATAAATTTTAAGCACCATATAAAAACCCACCTAAGTTAACTACTAAACTCCATGAGCTTTAAATCTCAAGAGTCATAACTTATCGATATCCATCGATAAACACACAATTGCGGTAACGCTTTAGTATAAAACTTTAGGAACAAAGCATTACAAAAAACAATTCCCACAAACATAATCCGCAAGGATGATGTTAAAACTGCCAACATAATAAGCAGTGAGGAACAAGGAAATAATGCCATAATCACAACGTATGTGAATCTTCGTAAGGAAGTAGGTGATGGCAGTAACATTACCTAGCCACCCGATTAATGACATTATGGTATAATTCGAGTGTTTTATAATTACATAGCAGAAGAGGCCTTTGACAGTCTCAGATGTGCCACTTTGATTGATAATGAATGTGCCCGCTTAATGTTTTAAGATGACTTGCCTCTTGATTGTTTTTTTGGGGGGTAAAAAAAATAGCACTACAGGCACAAAGTCAGTGCTTGGCAAAAAAATTTAATAACAAATAAATAGGAGAATTATGGGAAAGTTAGAAGAAAGTATTAAGGGGTTAAGGGATAATAGTTTGACTAACCTTGATCTTAGGGACAACAACATCGGTACTGAAGGAGCAAATGCCCTAGCTACTGTTTTGAAGGAGAATAGTAGTTTGACTAATCTTGATCTTAGTGGCAACAACATCGGTGATGAAGGAGTAAATGCCCTAGCTACTGTTTTGAAGGAGAATAGTAGTTTGACTAGCCTTGATCTTGGGGGCAACAACATCGGTGATGAAGCAGGAGAGCTTATTGACGATATAATTACCAGAAACCGCAACATCAGAGACAATTTTCTCACTCTAGCTAAAGGGGCAGTTGGGCGGGCTGATCAGCAATTAGTGCTTTTGGAAGGAATAAAAGAAGTACCAACCGTTCATCAATCCTATGCTGTAGTAGCACTTATTGAAGAAGCCAGTGAATCATATGAGCAAAGCCTTGATATCACCAACCACCTAAAAGTAATTAAGCTATTTCTCGATTCCGGCTTACCAGTAAATACAACTATCTTGCAAGCAGCAATAAAAACCAACAATCCACAAATTAAAGAATTAATCCCGCCCGGTTTAACAACCCTAAAACCAGAAGACAAATCCTTGGTAAATTTAAAAAAACAAATCCCAGCAACCAAACCCCTAATTTTAACACCAATTTTAACCACCACAACCCCTTCCAAACCAGAACCAAAATCCCCACAGCCAGAACAATCAACTCTTGAACAACAAATAACCAAACTACAATTACAACACCAAAAAGCAGAAGAAGAAATAGCCAGAATCTCCAACCAGCAATTATCATCAAAATCCCCATTTTCACCCTCACCATCAACAATTGATCCAAAATTCACCAAAACTAAAGCAGATATAGCAGAACAAGAACATATAAAATCCAAACCACATTTATTACAATATTACAATATCATCCAAAAAACCTTTAACGAAGCCTTCTTATTCTCAAATATCCTCTCTCAGGGCGGAGTTGTGTTGAGTCAAGGAGCGGTAGCCAGGAGTTTGGGAGCAATGGCAACTCTAGCTGGAGATATTCCTTTTGCTTCTGTTATATTATCTATAGCACAATCCGCCACAGATTCATTTACATCAGCAAAAAGAGCGGGAAAATATACTAATATAAGTGATCTTAATCCTAACTCCGATCCAATAGATTCGGCATTATTAGTCGAAGAATTAGCAAGAAGATTCACCATAACCAATGCTGCCAAAATAGAATCAATTGCCGCAGGAAGAGGCGCAGCAGAGTTAAGTGACATTAGACAATTCATATCAAGGGTAAAAGAAGACACTAAAGCACAAATAGCAAAACAAGATCCCGCAATGGCCAGGGGATTATTTGGTACTGAAAAAACTTCGGCAGAATTACTTGCTTATAAAGATTCTAGAACCGCTCTTGAATATATTCTAAATGGCCAATTGCAAGATAAATCAAGTAGAACAACAATAATCAAAGAGATTGTTGAGGCCGTAACTGGTCTTGAAGAAAAAAGATTAATAACTACCATTCCGCCCTCTACCACTCAAATAAAAAAATCTGCAACAACGACATCTTTAATAACTCCATCCATAGTAAACCCAACATCAGTACCAACTCCAGAATTATCTCCAATAATTCAAGGAGCTTCTCAATTATCTAGTGGCACCGACATTGAGCGCATACTTAGAATTACTGAAGATCGGGCAAAAGCCCGGGAGAAAGCTCATGCAGAAGAAATAAAAAAAGCCTTAGAAGATCAAGCAAAAATGTTAGAAGAAAAAATGAGGAAAGCTCAAGAAGAGCAAGCGAAAGCTCATACAGAAGCAATAAGAAAGCTCCGAGCAGTTGAAGCTGAATCTGGTCAAACTAAAAAAACTCTGGAGGCGGTGTTTCAAACTGTTATTAGTGGAAATGATGATCAAGTAACTGGCGCCGTTAGAACTAGAGAAGGCGCAACTATTAGCGTTATTAATCCCAATTTAGAAGCAAGAGTGAGCGGAATTCATCAAGAGCATGATGAGCATAGAGAGGAAGTGCATAATAGACTTAGTCATCTAGAAAGAGAGCGGTCAAGGCGGAGTAAAAAAAGTAAAACAAAATGTTGCGTGATTCTTTGAGATGATTGGCTTTATTTTGTTGAGGGTGAGTTAATTCCTCGAGCGTGCTAAATTCCAGAGAACGTCCAACATTCCGTGTCAATTTAAAAGCTAGATTAAAATAAGCTGACG
>CAZUPN010000089.1:0-5695 GCA_964622015.1 uncultured Rhizobiaceae bacterium
TAGCGGTTTAATTATATTTGTCTATGAAAATTTATATGCGGTAGCCCTGTTTTCTATCTTAGGAAATTGAAAAATTGGTCTTGACAATTGGGGTCACTATAGCTATAACTGCCATTTCTGATAGAAATACAATAGCCAAGGATGTTGCTAAGAGATTAAGGATTACCACTGCAACTCTTTATGATTATGTTAATGGGGATGGGAGTTTGAAAGAGGCGGGATATAGGGTTGTTAATGGCTAAGAAGGTGTCGAGGAGATTTATTAAATGCATAAATCCGCTTCTCATAGTGACGCCAAATAGTCCTGTCAAAAAACTACTTAGTATTAGGTAAAAAATATGACAAAACTCACACAATCAGAGCTCAATGAAATTCTTGAGCAGATTAGAACCGGTAGCATCAAAGACCTTAACTTATCAAATAAAGAAATATCGCCAGAACAGGTAGAAATAATACTTGCCAAACTAATAGAAAGCAAAACAGAATTATTTTCTATTTCTACCATTGGTTGTACAGGAATCACTGATCAATTGGCAAAATATTCAGCAAAGATACTAGAAGCTAACACCTTGGCTAGCCTTGATCTTAGGATGCCATCTATTAGTATCGAAGGAGTATTACTAGTTATAGAAGCATTAAAGAAAAATAAAAGCTTAGTTTTTTTAACCATCGGTCGTCGTACTCCCGGGCTTGAGTTTGAGAGGGTATTTGCACAAATGTTAAGACAAAATACTACCTTAATGTTTGTCAATTTTTGTTCAACTGGTGATACAGGAATAGCCGAGATTGCCGATACTCTTCAAGAAAATACCTCCTTAGTTGATTTCAATTGTTACGATGGCAAGATGGGCAGTGATGGAATTAAAAGTGTTTGTAGTGCGTTGGTAAAAAACCCCTCCTTGATTTCTGTCGGATTTGGACCCGATACGGAATTAACACCAGAAAGTTCACAAATGATCTCTTGGATGCTGCAAAATAATACATCCTTAGCTTATCTTATGTTACCAGTTGATGATGATGCTATGAAAATAATTTCTTGCGGATTGTCAATTAATGATTCTTTGATCCATATTAGTTTTAGATACGACGGTAAGAAAATGAATAGCCTTGGAGCACAATTCTTATCTGAATCTATAAAGCACAATAAATCTCTGACTTCAATTTTTTTTTCTTGCAACAATATTGGCGATATAGGGGCTCAATCACTTGCAAGCGCAATAGAAATTAATACCGGTCTGACAATACTTAATTTGCAAGGTAATAATATTGGCGATGAAGGTGCAATAGCTTTAGCAAAAAGTTTAGAGATAAATAAAAATTTAACTGAACTAATTCTTTATCATAATCAAATCGGAGATAAAGGGCTAGAATATTTTGCAAAAAGCTTAAGTAATAATTATACCCTGATCTCTCTTAATCTTGATCGGAATAGTTATGGAACTGATGGGTATAAATATTTGAGTCAAATCAATGCTATAATTGCTAGAAATAGAAAATCGATCGATATGATTAAGTCTGGTAATATAGAAATGGCTAGAAAATTAGCCGATGCTATGCCAATGGGACACAAAATAGCAATCTGTCAAGAATTGATTTTAGCAATAACTAAGTCTCAAACTAATCGCTCAACGCAAATAAAAATATTAAGATTTTTTATTGAGGAACAAAGTGTAATAATAGCAGACAATATATTATGGGCGGCAAAAAATAACTTTGAAAAAACTTACAATAGAGAAATTATCGACTTGATAGTTACTGCAGCAAGACAATATCAAAGAACAAAGACCTTAAAGCCAATAATTTTACCATCACCCAGCCCGACATTTCAAGAATTTACTACCACGAACCATTCCTCAACTAGATCAACTTTTATAGCAGAAGAACCTATCAACAATCCCCAAAAATCCAACTTCTACCAAGAACTCCAATTAAAATCCCAACAACTAGAACAATCAACCCTAGAACAAAAAATAACCAAACTACAATTACAACACCAAGAAGCAGAAACAGAAATAGCCCGAATCTCCGACCAACAATTATCATCAACATCACCATTTTCACCCTTACCATCAACCATCGATCCAAAATTCACCAAAACTAGAGCAGATATAGCAGAACAAGAACATATAAAATCCAAACCACATTTATTGCAGTATTACAATATCATCCAAAAAACCTTTAACGAAGCCTTCTTATTCTCAAATATCCTCTCTCAGGGCGGAGTTGTGTTGAGTCAAGGAGCGGTAGCCAGGAGTTTGGGAGCAATGGCAACTCTAGCTGGAGATATTCCTTTTGCTTCTGTTATATTATCTATAGCACAATCCGCCACAGATTCATTTACATCAGCAAAAAGAGCGGGAAAATATACTAATATAAGTGATCTTAATCCTAACTCCGATCCAATAGATTCGGCATTATTAGTCGAAGAATTAGCAAGAAGATTCACCATAACCAATGCTGCCAAAATAGAATCAATTGCCGCAGGAAGAGGCGCAGCAGAGTTAAGTGACATTAGACAATTCATATCAAGGGTAAAAGAAGACACTAAAGCACAAATAGCAAAACAAGATCCCGCAATGGCCAGGGGATTATTTGGTACTGAAAAAACTTCGGCAGAATTACTTGCTTATAAAGATTCTAGAACCGCTCTTGAATATATTCTAAATGGCCAATTGCAAGATAAATCAAGTAGAACAACAATAATCAAAGAGATTGTTGAGGCCGTAACTGGTCTTGAAGAAAAAAGATTAATAACTACCATTCCGCCCTCTACCACTCAAATAAAAAAATCTGCAACAACGACATCTTTAATAACTCCATCCATAGTAAACCCAACATCAGTACCAACTCCAGAATTATCTCCAATAATTCAAGGAGCTTCTCAATTATCTAGTGGCACCGACATTGAGCGCATACTTAGAATTACTGAAGATCGGGCAAAAGCCCGGGAGAAAGCTCATGCAGAAGAAATAAAAAAAGCCTTAGAAGATCAAGCAAAAATGTTAGAAGAAAAAATGAGGAAAGCTCAAGAAGAGCAAGCGAAAGCTCATACAGAAGCAATAAGAAAGCTCCGAGCAGTTGAAGCTGAATCTGGTCAAACTAAAAAAACTCTGGAGGCGGTGTTTCAAACTGTTATTAGTGGAAATGATGATCAAGTAACTGGCGCCGTTAGAACTAGAGAAGGCGCAACTATTAGCGTTATTAATCCCAATTTAGAAGCAAGAGTGAGCGGAATTCATCAAGAGCATGATGAGCATAGAGAGGAAGTGCATAATAGACTTAGTCATCTAGAAAGAGAGCGGTCAAGGCGGAGTAAAAAAAGTAAAACAAAATGTTGCGTGATTCTTTGAGATGATTAGCTTTATTCTGTCGAGGGTGAGTTAATTCCTTAGCGTGCTAAATTTCTACTTCCCAAAGTGACCCCAACAAGGGAATAAAATTAAAGATTTAATGTCTTACTGCACCTTTTCGGGGCGTTGTGCCACAATGCTGGATTTGTGAGTTAAGTCTCGCAATTTCTTGCAAAGAAATATAGGTTAATACTGGTTTGGAGTCAAGTAAATAGTGAGGGGAGGAGGTATTTCGGGATGGGCTATTTAAGAAAAAATGATCAAGATTTTAATGAGGATCTGATAAAACATTTGTCGCCACTTGGTTGGGAACATATTAATTTAACAGGAGATTATATTTGGGATACAAAATTTAGGACGAGTCAGTTGAGGATGATTTAATTCCTTAGCGTGCTAAAATTTCCGTTTCCCAGAGTGACCCCTAATTGCAACCGATTTCCTGGCAGGTTTTGTCAAGAATTGCCACTGCTTCTGTTATGTGAAATAGTTCAATGATTAGTGGTGGCAAAAGGCGGATTATGTTATTATTGGCCGGGATGGTAATTAGACCATTATCAAGTAATTTTTGGGTGATGGCTCTGTTTTCAAATCGGGGATTTATTTTAACGCCAATCATTAGGCCAAGGCCACGTATTTCTTCAATTATATTTGGATATCGAGTTTTTAATTCTTCAAGATTCTGTTTTAAAATTTGGCCATTTTCTTTAACTTGATTTAAAAAATCATTATCTGCAATTATTTCTAACACGGTGTTGGCAACTGCCATTGCCAAAGGATTGCCGCCATAAGTGGTGCCATGGCTGCCATAACTCATGGCGCTTGCAGCTTTTTTATTAGCAAGACAGGCGCCAACTGGAAAGCCGCCGCCAATTGCTTTGGCGGAGGTTAAAATATCGGGAGTTACGCCATAATATTGATAAGCGTAAAGATAGCCGGTGCGGCCCATTCCGCATTGCACCTCATCAAAGGCTAGCAATAAATCATTATCATCGGCTAATTTTCTTAGATCTTCAATGAATTTTTTATCGGCTATCATGATTCCTTCATCGCCTTGAATTGGCTCAATTAAAATGCCAGCGGTATTTTTGCTGATCGCTTTTTTTACTGCTTCAATATCATTGAAAGCAACATTGTCAAAGCCTTCTAAAATTGGCGCAAATCCTTCAAGATATTTTTTCTTGGCTGCTGCGGAAATAGTAGCGATGGTTCGACCATGGAAAGCGCCACTAAAAGTAATGATGCGATTTTTATCGGGCTGATTTTTACTGTAAAAATATTTTCTGATCATTTTAATTGCGCATTCAACACTTTCTGCGCCAGAATTACAAAAAAATGCATAATCAGCAAAAGTTTTAGCGGTTAATTTTTCGGCGTAATTATTTAATTCTTCAATGTCAAAAAAATTGCAAACATGCCATAATTTTTTAGCTTGATTGGTAATGGTGGCTACCATTTTTTCATGGCAATGTCCTAAAGCATTTGCTGCTACCCCGGCGCCAAAATCAAGATATTTTTTACCTGCTTTGGAATATAAATAAACACCTTGGCCATAATCAAAACTGAGATCGAATCTTTTATGGATGGGCAGTAATTTGGGGCTAGTTGTCATTATTTTTACGGATATATTTTTAAGATTTAATGCCAAATTCGGCCAATTTTTCTTTACAAGATTTGGTATCGGTGAATAAAAAAGCATGAATCCCTAGAGATATTGCGGCTTCAACATTGATCGCGGTGTCGTCAATGAAAACGGTTTCATCAGGATTTAACTTATATTGATTTAGTAAATATTGGTAAATTGCCAAATCCGGCTTTAAAATTCCAACCGCTGCTGATACTATAATTGCCTTAAAATAAGGCAAAAAATCTGAGTGCAGACGATGATATTCTATTATTTCTTTGGTATTATTGGTAATTGAATAAAGCAAATTATTGCTTAAATGTAATTTGCGTAATAATTCAAATGCATCTGGAATTGGAGTCTGTGAGGTTTTAAATTGATGCAATAATTGTATGATTTGTTGCTTTTCAATTCCTAGCTGCTGCTGGTAAATTTCTATCGCCTGGTTTTCATTTAATTTTCCTAAATTTAAATCAATCCAAACCGGGCGCCTATTAGCATAAAATTTTATTGGATCATAATTTGGAAATAAATTAGCGATAACTTCATATGGCAGCGATTTTACCAGAACATTTCCAAGATCAAAAACAATATTTTTTATCGTCATTTTTTAAAAAGAATTGCCAAAAGAAATCAGCAGGTAAAGAACCGCAAACACAACTCCCAAAACCATTGCCAGAGAATAATCATAAATATAGCCGGTTTGAAGTTTTGAAACTTTAGT
>CAZUPN010000090.1:0-5680 GCA_964622015.1 uncultured Rhizobiaceae bacterium
CAAACCAATTTTGTTAACGCATTTTGTTTTTCTCGTTAACAAAATTAACGCAAGTGATAAATCGAATTTGGGAAATTGAATAATTAGGAAAATATGACTCAGATCTTAACAATTACGGCAATAAGGCCTAAAAGACCTTTCGGCAATAATTTTATATTTAGCTCAGCACATTTATCTTTAACTCTTTGTTCTAAATACATATTGGTTATTAAAATAGCGTTAGCTTGCAGATTGTATTTTTTAATTAAATCAATACCAGTTGGGGTAATGCTATCAACTGAATAATCGATTATGAACAAGGTTTTGGCAAGATTGTTTTTATCTTGTTTTATTAAAAAATCTTCAAAATTCTGGATTTTTGTTATGTGGGTTAGAGCATTATTTTTAAAAATGTCTTTGTAAATTTCTTGAATTCCACCATCATCATCTAAGATTACAATGTTGGTATATTTACTTGGATCAATTTTGTCGATAAACCAAGTAGGTTTATTGGTTACAAGCGGCAAGGTTATGATTTGAACCGTACCTTGATTTTGTTTGCTTTTTATCTTAATTTTACCACCAAAATGCTCGATTACTTTTTTAGCGTAACCAAAGCCTAATCCTCTGCCGGTTTTGGAGTTAATTTTTTTTCCTTGATTGAGTTTTTCTATGGTTTGTGGATCAATTCCTATTCCATTGTCTGTTATGGTTATCACAATATTATCCTTTTCTTCTTGTAGATCTAAGGTTATAACGCCATCCTGCTTGGTTGCTTGAATTGAATTGATAACCAGATTTAATAAAGATCTTCTTAGATAGCTATTATTGATATTGGTTAAAATAAATGGATTTTGTGGCCTGTTTAATATGACTTGTCTGTCAGTTCCTGCGGCTGAATTACTTGAAATAGTTACTGATTCTAAAATCGGGTATAGCAACTCTGGCTCTGATTTTATATTCTTTTCGTCAAAATTATTATCGTGCAAATAATATAAATCATGGATCACGCCTTTGATAATTTGGGCCTGATTTATAAGATTTAGAGTTATTCTTTCGTCATATTTTTGATTGCGTAAAATACTTTTTAGTCCCCAATCTAAGGATTGTACCGGATTGGCGATATCATGATGTACCTGCTCAGCCTGACGTTTTAGCGATTCGTGATATTGTTTGTGGTTATAAAATGTCTGGATCGTTAGGTAAGTAACGGTTGTTAAAAGAATTGCAATTGAAGCAAATATTAGCCGCAGAAATAACAGCTGTTTATTAAGAATCGCCTTTGAAAAAACAGTCGTGAGGACATAAAAATACTGGTTTTTGGAATTAACCATTTTGTCAATAATTCTAATGGCATTTTCTTTTTGTAACCCACCAAAACATAATTGTAACTTGATTTTGTCGTCAGTATTTTCAATGGTTTTAATATTTTCTTCATAGGTTTCTACTGGTGGTATTTTTATATTGATACTATCTTTACTGTCAGCAAAAAGCGTGCCTGACGGCGTTGATACGGATATATATTGTAACTGCGGGTGTAAAGCAATGTCGCTTTTTATAATATCGGCAACACCAACTTCCATTGCGCAGGACATGATAATATCAAGTTTCTTGCTCAAGCGTAAAATTGGTTTACTGGTCACACCAGTTACAGTATCGCGACCCATTGGGAAAATAACCACATTATGATCGGCTGATAGAAATTCTGTCGGATTCACAACTCGATCAAGGAGGTTGTAAGTTTTCATGATTTCTATCATTTTCGGACTTTCTAATACGCCGTTGGAACTACCTAAAACCCTTTTACCATCTTTACTATGTATTGTAGTTCGGTCAACATTTGCTAATTTATTAAAATTTATAAAATCAACCCCTTTGCGGCCAGGATTTTCTTGCAAATATTTTTCTAGCAGTAACGTTGCGGTTTTAAGTCTTTCTTCGATTTGCTTTTCAGTGTCTAATATATTTTTTGCAATATTTTTTGATGCTATAAAAAAAGCATCTTGCTCCTTATTTCTTAAAAATTTTTCCATTAATAGGTCACTCGCTATACAGGCAACCGAAATAAATAAAATACCAATCAGCATAAGTTTTTTATAAGGTAAAGTGTTGATTTTAGCTTTTAATAACATGGGCCATTTTAATTTTAATTTTAGCCTAATTTAAGTACCAATCTGGACATATTAATTATAAAAAAATAGTTTAAAAATAAGTTTTGCAAGCAAATTACTATTTTTTTGCTAAAACAGAAAATCTTCTATTTCTTCCAATATTTGCTCAATATCACAAGGTTTTTGTACAAAAATATTACAAAGTCCATCTTTTAATAAAAAATCCTTATATTCGCCGCACAAAGAAAACATTATAATCGGCACTTCAATTTTATCCTGCCTGATTTTTTTTGCAATCTCAATACCGGTTTTATCATCTATTCCGCAAAGTTGTATATCAAGCAAAATTAAATCCGACTGAATCATGATATCTCGCTACTGACACTGTTAACAAAGGTTTGCTTTTTCATTAATAAATTTGCATTATTAACTAGTTACAGCTTTTTATGGATAAGAGGCTATACCCAATATCAATAGAATTCTTTAATTCTAAGGTTTTGCCAATAATAATTGATAACTACATATGAATAAAGCGGCAATATTTATCACTGGCTATATAATTTTATTTATTATTGCTATTATTTCTTTATCTATGGCTACTGAGCGATATTACCTTAGCCAATTTAGCGACAAAAATCTAGCCATTTCTATGAATATTGCTAATAATATCACTACTCTCGAAGATCAAATGAATAAAACCTTGCATAATGCCGTTATGCATTTAGAGAATTATTTGATAATCAATCCACATCCAACAAGGCAGCAACTAATTGACTTATCTGAGAAGCTTCAGGTATCTGCTTTGAATTTCTTTGATATTAATGGAAAGCTTGAGGTTACCTCAAGTGATAGCTTTGATAATCCAAAACTAAAAAAATTTTTTAAAACTTATTCAATAATCAATGAAGATCCTGAATGGTATGAGCAAATAAAAAAACATGATATTTATGTTACCCCTATACCATATGTAACATTTAATCTTAGACCAGATCGACCATGGAAAACTGTATTACGCTGGAACCAAAGCTTAGGAAAATTTCTTACTGCAAGATTTTGGGGAGATTCATTAACCAATATATTATCAAATAATATCGGTCTACATAAAGAGCTACTATCAATCAAGGTATTCTCTCCATCTGGCAAAGCTATAATGGAAGACCAAAAAAAAGACAGTGTTGCTATACCCCTACCAATAACTAAAAAATATATAGAAGATCCAGTAATTATAAATAGCAAGCATGCTATCTATGTATATTTCTCATTTGGAGGCATAAAACATTCGCCAACTGCTAAGTTATTTGGTCTCACCAATGATAATAGTTCGATATATTTCTACAATATCATGCTTGAGTTTTCTAAGAAAAACCTCAATAACCAGATTATGATAATGAACCTTTCGCTTGGCACCATTATAGTTTTAATGTTTGCAATAATTTATCTGGTCAGAAACAACCTTAGACAAAAATCACTACACAGACTCTCGCTTCTAAAACAAGCCAATCAAATCCATCATGATGTAGCATCTCCTTTGATGTCGCTTGATTGGGGAATGAATAGCGTAATCCGCGATAAAAAAATCACTGATAATGATAGCGCTTTACAATTAAAGCAATCTATAGAGGCGGTAAAAGATATAGTTAATGATCTTCGCTACTTATATGATGATAATATTCAAAAAGAGCTCAAATTTTCAACTGAGCTAATCTATCCAATAATTCACTCCGCCTTTTCTTCCTCAAGATTATTACTAAATGACCAACAAAAAGATCGGCGCTTAACTTTTGAAATTACTAAAGATTGGAACTTACTAGTAAATCTTGATCCTGGTGCTCTAAGAAGGGCATTATTAAATTTAATTAAGAATGCCATTGAATCAAATGGCAAAATTACAATTTCTTTAAAGCAACAAAATAATAATGCGGTAATAACCATATCAGACACTGGAAAAGGCATCGATGCCAATATTTTAAAACAAATGATGTCTGGCAAATCGATAACTCATGGCAAAGTTGAGGGCAGAGGCCTGGGCTTTTCTTACGCCAAAAACACAGTCGAACAATTAGGTGGAACTATTAGCTTAGAATCAGAAATACATAAAGGAACTAAACAAATCATTACATTTCCAATTTCAGATAATAAACCATCTTGGTTCGTAGATAAAATCAACTTAGAAAATATCAAAACCATTGTCATTGTTGATGATTTTCCTGGTATTCATAACATATGGAAAGAAAAACTAAGATCAAAAAATATCAAATTAATTCATATCTACAGCTCATCTGAATTTGAGAAATTCATCGCAAAAAATAAAGAAACCAACGATATCCTTTATCTAATAGATTTTTCTCTTGAAGATGTATTTAATAATGGTTTAACCCTAATCACAGCAAATCATTTACAAAATAAATCTATTCTGGTTACCAGTAAATATCTTGAATCATTTGTTAAAAATGCATCTATAAAAAATGGGATTAAGATTTTGCCAAAAGAATTTATTGGGTTTGATGTGTTTGTTTGAGTAGTAGAAAAGGCCAAATAACCTCCTCCAGCTTTACTGGGGGTTATTGGCTTAAATTATAGCACATAGATAAAATACTAATAAAAACAATGGTCATAAACAATGGTCTGATCAATTTTGAACCTTTTAAGATTGCCAATTTCACCCCCATATAATTGCCAAATATTTGGCCAATTGCCATAATAAAGCCGAGAGTAAAATTTACTTTGTGGTAATATAAGAAAGTAGCAAGTGCAATTAAATTACTTTTGAGATTTAAAACTTTGACATATCCTGATGCTTCTAAAAAATTATAACCCAAGAAAAACACAATTGATATCAACCAAAAATTACCAGTACCTGGCCCAAAAAAACCATCGTAAAAACCAAGTATAAAACCAAATAAGCTAAAAAATAAAGACTCATTTAAGCGCCTTTTACCGCGCAAAACTCCAATTTCACTATTAAATAAGTTAAAACCAAAAACTAAAATCATCAAAATCAAAGCAATTATTTTCATAAAATCATTGCTAATCTGATCAACCAAAACCACACCAAGCCAAGCACCAAAAAATCCCATGATCAATCCTTTATAGACAGTAGCGAATCTAAATAAACCATTACGATGATAATTGAGTACCGCAATGCTAGTACCAATGGAAGATTGCAATTTGTTAGTGCCCAGCACCAAAGCAATCGGCATACCAGTGATCATTAAGGCTGGCACACTAATCAGTCCACCTCCTCCAACAATTGCATCAATAAAACCAGCAATAAAACCAGCAAGCAATAAAATACTAAGCAAAAAATAATAATGGTGACTGAAAAATTCTATAATCATTTAAACTACTTGAAATAAACTAAAATTAAGAAATATACTTTGCTAAAAAAGAAAATCTTTTATTTCCGCCAATATTTGCTCAATATCACAAGGTTTTTGTACAAAAGTATTACAAAGCCCATCTTTTAATAAAAAGTCCCTATATTCGCCACGCAAAGAAAACATTATAATTGGCACTTCAATTTTATCCTGCCTTATTTTTCTTGACTTCATCCACCACCCCAAACCAACCCTCTAAACACCTAATCGCAA
>CAZUPN010000091.1:0-5610 GCA_964622015.1 uncultured Rhizobiaceae bacterium
TATTTTAAGGATAGTAACGATAGTACCGGAGCCAGAAAATCCCGCTTCTCTGACTTTCACGAAGTTCAGCAAAAGATTGTATTTGAACAATTAGCGACAAGTAAGACTCTAAAAGAGATCAATCTTTCTGGCAATAAGTTAAGATTTAAGCCGGATCTTGGGATTTCATCTTTATTCAAGCCTTTTTATTCCGATGACTATAAAAAGACAGATATATGGAAATTATTAACAAATAAAGGGTTGGAAACGGTCAATCTTTCCAGCGCTAACCTAGATGATGGTGATGCAGCAATAATTGCAAAAATTTTAATAGAAAATGAAAATTTAAAAACTATAAATATTTCTGGCAATAACTTAACCCCAAAAGGTAAAAATTTGCTTATTATGGCCGCATTTCAGCGAAATAAAGATATTGATATTATTGGACTAGGAATATCTTCTAAGGAAAATTTACGCCGAATCAGAGAATTAAAAAATCATCCTGATAAATCCCTTGATATGCGTGATGCATTTAAAGGAGATGATTGTGTGCCAATTCTTACAGATATTTTAGAAAAAAATATAGTCTGTAAGATTTCTTGCAATGGTAGTAATATGCCAATTCTAAAAAAAGTTCAAGCAGCCCTAAGAAAAAATGAATCCCTAACAAGCTTTCATTTATCTTGCAAGAAAGAGCAAGTAGCTGACGCAAAAGAATTCGTAGAAACTTTATGCGCAGACAAAACATCTTTACGAACCCTCGATCTTGAAATGCCTTTACTAGGTGCGGGATATTTAGGAAAATTTTTAACATTCTTGAATAAAAATAAATCATTAACGAATATTAATTTATTGGACAAAAATCTTGTTTCTATTCCTAATTTAGTGGGCGAACAATTTTTTGAGGGGGAAGACAAATTAACCGTAAACAATTTTATCTTTGGCAAAGAGTTTCTTTCTCCTGAAGAGACGCAATTAATCTTACAAGCTTTAAGATCTAATAGCCCTTTACAGACTCTTTATATTAGAGGCAGTAACAAAGACCTTAAAGAAATCGCAAAAGCTTTAGAGGAAAATACATCTTTAAGGAGTTTTAATTTTTGTACAGATCGTCTTGAAGAAGAAGGCGCAGAGGCAATCGCAACAGCTTTAAGAGCCAATAGTTCTTTAACCAGTCTTACTGTGTCTAGCCGTCGCGTTATAGGAGAACAAAAATTAATTATAGATGCTTTAGAAGACAACAAATCCTTAAAAAGTTTTGCTGTTCACGGTTTTGAAGTGAAAGCAAAGTCAATTATCAAGCTTTTAGAAAACAATGACGTTATAGAAAATATTGAGATTCCACACTCTTCTTTCAAAGTTGAAGATGAGAGGCTAATTGTTGCAGCTGTAATCAAAAGGCATAATACAGTTAAAATTACATCATTACGCCCTAAGACAGCAAAAATATTAGAGACATTTAAAGAAGATCAGGAAAAATTATATTTATTCTTATTAGCGTCACATGCAAGAGCTGGCGCCGTAAGTCCTGCAAACATGTTGGTTGATGATATGAGGTATACTATAAAAGATTTGGTAATTAGGAATTCACTTGAGGATTGTTGCGCTCTATTTAATCAACACTATCCAAATAACCCCCTAACAGTTGCAGATTTTATTAAAATTCCGAGTAATAATGTTAGCAATCCATCTCTATCTCAACAAAGTCTTGACAAAACTTTATAAGAGTGGGAGGCATAGTAATCGCAACTGTCCAACAACTCTCTTGCAACTATTAAAATAAAGGATTAATAAAAACTATTAGTTAAATAATCCTTTATTTTAATTAGTCAAACATGGGGCTGTCGCAAATACCCATTTTTTGGTAAATTCTGACCCTGAGGAATCAGTAAAATCGATGGCTCAGGTTGATAAGAAAGTTGATTTGCGACAGCCCTTTTTTAAACCGAACTTTCACCCCCAAAACCACCTTCACCCCATACAAACACTAACACAACCTCTTTTTTATACCTATTTTGTTGCGACTGTAATTCTGCATTTGTTTTTTGCTCTAATTTCGCAATATAACTTCCTCTGGAAGTAATAATCCCATGAACAGATTGATTACTGTTAACTTGTTTTAAAGCAAAACTCATTTTTTTTACAATCCTAAAAATAGGAAGGCCCAGATCATAAATTTTTGATATTGCAAAATATTTCTTTGCCTTTGAGCTTGGTAGTATTTTTTTTCAGAATCTAGAATTTTAGAAATGGCTGCACGACCATGATTATAATTATTAAAATTATTATTTTTGTTTCTTAAAGCTAGATCTAATAAATGCTCGCTGCTAATGAGGGCTTCTTCAGTGATCTTAAAATTTTGATATTGTTGATCTGCTTCTAAAGCAAGCTTGTCAGTTAATAATTGTTTTTGCCGATCATTTAATTTTACTTCCTGGCGAGATTTTTCGATATTGTAATTATCGATAGCCTTATCTGGTAAAAAAAATGAAATTTTTAGCCCAACTTCACCGATTTCTTGATCAATTAAATGCTTGTTTTTATCATATTTGGTGGCAGCATAAAGAAAAATATTGGGTAAATTACTTAATTCATCAGTCTTAATTTCCAGGCAAGTCAATCTTTTCTTAGCAGTTAAAATTTTTAATTCTGGCCTGTCTTCTAGTGATTGCCTGATTGAGGGTTGGCTATTGCTATTATCTGGCTGATAAAAATTTTTAGGAATAGATGGTGGCGGTAATTTTTTATTTTCTTGCCAGGGCAGTTCAGTCAAATTAAGAATTCTAAGAAAATTATTCCGGCTAATTACTAAATCATTTCTGCTATTTTCAGTCGCCATTACGCTTAAATAATAATCATTTCTGGCAGCAAGTAGATCATTTAAATTAGATGATTTGGAGCCATATTTTTTGTTAGCAATCTGATAAATTGTTTGATAAAATTTTTCAGACTCAATTCTTGCTTCCAGATCCTGCTTAAAAAAAGACATACTGCAATAAAACCAGATAACATCATAAACAAATTTTTGCAGCTGATAATCGTTACCTATCTTGGTTAGCGAAAGATTATCAGTATCTTTTTTTGCCTTCTTTTTATAAAAATCAAATAACAGGCCAATGGTTAAGTTGCCATTATCGCTTGGCAATTCGCGATTACGGATAAAATTACTTTGCTGAATAATGTTAACTTCATTTTTAACCGCAGGAGATAGTGAAGATAATTCGGAAATGTCAATATTAGTTTTAGCATCAAGAATTGAGGCTGGAGCTTTGAGGCGGTTACATAGAGCAAAATTTATCACTTGAAAAACATTAATTTCATCATCTAAGAATTCTGCTAAATAGCAATTTTGACCAAGATTGATAGCAAAATTTAAGTAATTATTTTTTACATCTGGCAAGTTTTTTAATAATCCTTTTTCTTCAAGCATTTGATCTAAAGCATAAGCCTGAAGGATCGAAAAGCAAAAAATCAGCAATAAAATTTTAATAAATTTCATTTGTTTATTTTAGTAACCTTGATTTTAATTAATTTATATTTAAAAATTATCCTTCTTATTTAAATTAAATCTTTTTAAAGAAATATAAAAATATATGGCTGAACAAAATTTTGATCTTGTGGTAATTGGTGGTGGACCTGGTGGTTATGTAGCGGCAATTAGAGCTGCTCAGCTTGGTTTAAAAACTGCCTGCGTTGAAAAAAGATCAACTTTAGGTGGTACCTGCTTAAATGTCGGATGTATTCCTTCAAAGGCCTTACTTGAAGTTTCTCATAAATTTCACGATGCTGCTCATAATTTTGCAGCACTTGGAATTACGGTTAATAAACCAGAAATCGATGTTAAAAAGCTAATTGCTAATAAAAACGAGATCATTAAAGGTTTTACTCAAGGAATAGCTGCCCTATTTAAAAAGAATAAGGTTACTCATCTAAATGGCTTTGCTAAATTTATCAATCAGAATCAAATTTCTATAACTAAAGAAAATAATCAACAAGAAATAATTTCAGCTAAAAATTTTATTATCGCTACCGGTAGTGAAATCAGCAATTTGCCAAATGTTGAAATTGATGAAAAGATTATCGTTTCTTCAACCGGCGCTCTTGATTTAGAAAAAATTCCACAAAAAATGATCATTATTGGTGCCGGAGTAATTGGTCTTGAAATGGCTTCAGTTTGGGGTAGATTTGGAGCTGAAATTGAAGTTATTGAATATCTGGATAAAATCACCCCGGCAATGGATTTTGAGGTTTCTAAACAATTTCAGCGTATTTTAGAAAAACAAGGCTTTAAATTTAGATTATCAACCAAAGTTCTGTCGGTTAAGAAAGATAAGGAAAATGGCGCAATAGTTGAAATTGAGCCACTAAATTCCGCTAATCAAAAAGAAACTTTAAATGCCGATATTGTATTGGTTGCGGTTGGCAGAAGGCCAAATACCGAAGGGCTTGGACTTGAAAATATCGGCATCAAAACCAATAACAGAGGCTTTATTGAAAATAACAATCTTAAAACCAATATCGATAATATTTACGTAATTGGCGATGTAACTACTGGCCCGATGCTTGCCCATAAGGCTGAAGATGAGGGGGTAATGGCGGCAGAAATTATTGCTAATCAAAAGGGTCATGTAAATTATGATATTATTGCTAATGTAATTTATACCTACCCTGAAATTGCCTCAGTTGGTAAAAGCGAAGAAGAATTAAAAGCTTTGGGAACTGCCTATAAGGTTGGTAAATTTTCAATGATGGCCAATTCTAGAGCCAGAGCTACTGGCGATGAGCAGGGTTTTGTTAAAATTTTATCCTGCGCTAAAACTGATCGCATTTTAGGCGCTCATATTATTGCCCGAGAGGCTGGCAATATGATTCACGAAATAGTAGTTGCTATGGAATTTGGCGCTAGCGCTGAAGATATTGCAAGAATCTGCCACGCCCATCCGACTTACAATGAGGCAGTTAAGGAAGCGGCTTTAGCGGTTGATAAAAGGACTATACATAGTTAGAAAAAATTAATAGAAGAGCCTTATTTAGAATCGGAACTCAGGGGTTTTTAAAAACTCTATTTCCTGCCTGGTTGATATTCGGTTTAAGATTTTGTTTCGATACAGAAGAACTAAAAAGAGACCAGGCTTTAAATCATTCCTGGATGATGTTATAGCTGATTCAAATAAAGATCAGGAAATACATATTATCTTGGATAATTATTCTACCCATAAAAAGAATGATGATTGGCTTGAAAAACATCCTAATGTTAAATTCCATTATACCTCAAACATCTGCCAGTTGCTTAAATCAAGTAGAGATATGGTTTGGTATCTTTACCAAAAAGGTTCTCAAAGGAGCAAGTTTTAATAGTACTGGTGAGTTAACTAAAGTTATAGCGGAATTTACAATCCTTACCACAAGAATGCTAAACTTTTTATTTGGAAAAAAAGAGAGGTGAAGGGAAGTCAGCTTAGGAATAGTATCGTTAATTTAACGAATTAGACACTAGGATATGTTAAAGGTTGTTAAAAAAAGTTCGAATTAAATCAAAAATTCTTGTGGCTAATTTGGCTTAATTCTTAAAAAGAGAGAGTTTCATAAATTTTGTGTAAATGATTAATTAACCGATAAACTTTTTTAAGA
>CAZUPN010000092.1:0-5487 GCA_964622015.1 uncultured Rhizobiaceae bacterium
AGGCAGAATTTTAGAGGGGATTAGATATTAGTCAACTAATTAAGGACAGTTAGAAATGGGAAATGGTATAATCAGATTATTCAGCTGATCAGAATATCTCCCGCTTTAATCAATATCAATATTGCATCATATAAAAAATTAAAAGATACTCAGGTAGAATTTATTGTTAGGTCAGCAACAAAATTAAAGACAGCAATTATTGCGGATCTTGAAATAGAAAAATTACACTTTGTTAATGCTAGCCTTAAAATACTCAACCTTAGCCACTCTGATCAATTAAAAAAATTAACCTTGGAGACTCCTAATTTAACCGAACTTGATATTTCTTATTGTCAAAAAATTGAAGAATTAGATATAAAAGAAGGCCTTAAAAGATTAACTGCGCTAAAACTCTGTAGCACAGAAAATCCTAAAATAGCTATAAAACTTTTAAAATCAGCTCCTAATCTAAAAGAGATTAATATTACCAACATTAAAAACCCCGAATCTATTCTTGCCTGGATAAATAAACATCCTCATCATTTTACTAAAGCATTAACTATAATCAGCGGCTTAGATAGGTTTACCATAGAACCAACCAGTAAAAAGGGCAAATATACAGATCAAATACCTAGAAAAGCAAGGCCATCATCAACAGTAATCAAGCCTTTATCTTCTAGGACAGCAACAACCAGCCATTTAAAACGAAACTTGCTGTAAAGAATTATCCTGATCGCCATTTTGAGAATTGCCAGTAACTTGATTGGCCTGATATTTTTGGTAATTAGCTAAATAATACTCCCCCAATTTATCAACATCTTTAATTTGACCAACGATGGTATAGCTATTATCTTTTAAATATTTACCAGCCAGCACCCTGATTCTTTCAGGCCTGGTTAGATAAAACCATTCAACTTCCAATAATTTTATTTCATCTTCATAAGAAGCAATTTGGCTTTCAGTTGTAATCATTTTATCTTGCAGATTTTCTACTTTAAATTGCACCGCAAACATAAAAATAATGCTTGCCAATATTGCAATGATCAGCAAAAAGTTGGTTAGATAGAATTTATTTGTTAAGCGAAAAATTTCTCGCATTTTGTTAATAATATAATTTAAATTTATACTTTAATACCAAACCGCAATTTTGCTGATCTGGCACGGTAATTATTAGCTATCTCTTCTTCACCTGGCGCAATTGATGATTTTTTAGTTAAATAAAAACTCACCGCCTCACGATTTTTAATCTCGGGTAAATATCTTGAAACCCCTTGATTTAAGCCGGATTCTTGCCGTAAAAAACTTTTAACGATCGAATCTTCCAAACTATGAAATGAGATTACTACTAGCCTGCCCCCACTCTTAAGCAGATCTTTTGCCTGACTTAAAGCTAATTCCAACTCTTCTAATTCCTGATTTACAAAAATCCTGATTGCCTGAAAAGTTTTAGTAGCCGGATCAGTTTTAAAATATCCAAAATAAAAGGATCTCACTATGTCGGCCAATTCTTTACAGCTTTGAATTTTGGCAATTTTTCTGTTAGCAATGATTTTTTTGGCAATTAATTTTGCTTTTGATTCTTCGCCATATTTTTTGATAATTTCGGCAATTTCTTTTTCTTCAAATTCATTTACCACCTCATAGGCGCTAATTACAGATTTTTGATCCATTCTCATATCAAGCTTGCTTTTGGAATCAAAAGAAAAGCCGCGCTCCTTTTGGTCAAACTGCATTGAAGAAACTCCTAAATCAAAAACTATACCATCAACCGCGCTAACTCCCTGATCCAAAAGCAATTCGGTAATTTTAGAAAATTTCCCGGCTAAAAATTTAAAATTTTTAGGATATTGCTGCTCCAAATAGCCACTAAAATCTGAGGCCAAAGGATCGCGATCAATTGCATAAATTTTACAATTATTATTAGCGGTTTTTGCTTTTTGTAAAATCGCCTTTGAATATCCACCGGCACCAAAAGTTGCATCAACATAAATTTCACCAGCTTTAGGACTAAGCGCCTCAAGCATTTCGACTAATAAAACCGGTTGATGAAATTGCAAATTATCCATAGCTAAATTTTCATAAATTCTTTGGTTTTAATAAATTTCTCTTCTGTCTGGCACTTTCCTTGGCTTTAACCAAATATTGCTCAAACTTAACCGGCTGCCAGATCTCAAAGGTCGAGCCCTTACCAATAAAGACCGCCTGATCTTTGATTTCGACTTTTTTAATTAAATTTTGCGGTAAAATAACGCGACCATCACTGTCAAATGCCAGCTGTATTGCATTTCCTAAAATTGCAGTCGCAAAAGCATCTCTTTCTTCTGAAAATGGATCAAGATTGTCAATTGAGTCACTTAAAGCCTTGATGCGATTAAGATCGCACCCTTCTATGCAATCATTAATGAATGATTCATAAATAATAATGCCAGAAAAATCCTGACTGGTAAGTGCGGCACGAAACTGCGCCGGCACTGACACCCTGCCCTTACTGTCAATTTTATTTACAAATGTTGATAAAAATAACGCCACTTTATTACCCTATTTTTCTTAAAAATTAATCGACCATTTTTTTGGGATTTTATGGATAATTACGGAAAAAAACGGAAATCAATGGGAAAATTAGGCTAAAATTCTATTAAGTCAATTATTTTTGTAAAAAAAATCTAAAAGAATATTTTTGGTTGCTTTTGACAATCAAAGAAAATAATTTCTTTAAACAATCTTTCGGGCAAATAGCGCAATTATAACATTTCCCACCCAAAATTAACTTTGGAGGCGAAATATTTTTGAGGATAAAATTAAAAGAAAAACCGCCCGTATAGTGATATAAAGATGGTTTTTCTTTTAAGCTTTAGACCAAAAAGATGAAGTCTAAAAAGTTAATTTTGGGTGGGAAATGTTATTACTGGCCATTTAATTTAAATTAATTTTAAAAATTTACCAAAATGACTAAAATTCATCATAAGTTCGATCCTTCAATTATAAGGGCCTATGATATTAGGGGAGTTTACAACAAAACCTTATTTGATGCTGATGCTTTTTTTATTGGCAAGGCTTTTGGTAGTTTTTTAATTAATAATGGGCAAAAAATTATTGTGGTTGGCCGTGATGGACGCAGCAGCTCTCCTGATTTAAAGGAAAAATTAATCGATGGGCTTCTTGAGTCGGGTCTTGAGGTAATTTATATTGGATCCGGACCAACTCCGATGCTTTATTTTGCAATTCATGAGCTCAAGGCAGATGCCGGAATCATGATCACCGGCTCTCACAATCCCAAAGATCATAATGGTTTTAAAATTGCTCTAAAAGATCGCCCATTTTATGGCGATGATATTCAAAATTTGGCTAAAATAGCCAATAATGGTGATTTTGTTGATGGTAAGGGCAGTTTAAAAAAACATGATATTGAAGAAATTTATATCAATAGAATTCTTTGTGATTCAGTAATTAGCGAAAGTGAAAGCCATTTGCTTGATGAAATTGATCAATTTAAGCCGCAAAAAAAATTAAAAATTGTCTGGGATTGTGGCAATGGGGCAGCTGGCACCGTAATTAAAAGATTAACCAATCGAATCTTTGCCGATCATATTTTGCTTTTTGAAGAAGTTGATGGCGATTTTCCTAATCATCATCCTGACCCTACCGTGGCAGAAAATCTTGTCGATTTAAAAAAAGCGGTAATTGAAAATGAATATGATTTAGGCATAGCTTTTGATGGCGATGCTGACCGCATTGGAGTCGTTGATAATCAAGGTGAAATTTTATGGCCCGATCAGCTTATGGTATTTTATGCCAGACAAATACTTGATAACCAACCAAAAGCAACCATCATTGCCGATGTAAAAGCCAGCAGTATTTTATTTGACGAAATTAGAAAAGCCGGCGGCAAAGCATTGATGTGGAAAACTGGACATTCATTAATTAAGGCTAAAATGAAAGAAACTGGCGCCTTATTAGCCGGAGAAATGAGCGGCCACATATTTTTTGCCGATAAATATTATGGCTTTGATGATGCTTTATATGCCGCAATTAGATTAATTAATATTATTTACTCTTCAGATCAAACTCTTGCCGATCTAAGAAAGTCACTACCGCAAAATTTTTCTACTGCTGAGATTAGAATTGATTGCAAGGAAGAAAAGAAATTTAAAATTATCGATAAAATTAAAGCTAATCTTGAAAAGGCAAAAATAAAATTTGATGCTATTGACGGGATCAGAGCCACTAATTCAAAGGGTTGGTGGTTACTCAGAGCTTCAAATACTCAGCCCGCTTTGGTTACCAGATGTGAAGCAAACTCACCCAAGCATTTAGGGGAGTTAAAGGAGCAAGTAAAAGAACAATTACATTTTTGCAAAGTTAAAATTCCACAAGAATTACAGTAATTATAGGGCGTTTATGCTAATAATTGGACTAACCGGAATGGTAGCTTCGGGCAAAAATTTCGTTGCTGATTTTTTTAAAAAAAAAGGAGCGGCAATTTTTGATGCTGATCTTGAGGTACATAAGATTTTTTCTACTGATCAAAAGATCGTCGCCAAAATCGCCAGGGAATTTCCACAAGCAATAGATAAGGCCGGCTTCATTAATCGCAATATTTTAGGTAAAATAATATTTCATGACCCAAAAAAACTGCAAATTCTAGAAAATATCATCCATCCCGAAATTAGAAAAAGAGAAAATCAATTTCTAAAATTAATGCGTCAAAAAAGAAAAAAAATTGCTATTCTCAACATCCCTTTATTGCTCGATAAACCAGGTTATCAACGCTGCAATAAAATAATCTCCGTAATAATTTCAAGCATCGCCCAAAAATACCGCTTCCTCAAACGCTGCAACCAAAATAATCAAAATCCCTCACAAATTGAATCAAACTTAAAACAAATCAAAAACCGGCAAATAAGTAATTTAGAACATAAAAAGAAAGCCGATTTTACCATCTATAATGGCATCTCAAAAGCCTATACTATCAGACAGATTAACCATATTTACAACAAAATTTGCCAGCAAAATTATAGTTAAATATTGCTATTTAATTACTATTCTATAGTAATTAATATTATTTAATTTTAATTAAAACTAAAATATGTCTGACATCAGAGTTATCATTGATAGCGAGCTAAAACACAATGCAGAAATGATTTTAATGGATCTTGATCTAACAATGTCTCAAGCAGTTCGTATGTTTTTAAAACAAATCGTCAAAAATAAAGAATTGCCCTTTAACCCCTATCAAAGAACTTTCAACAAAGAAACAGAAGCGGCAATCAAAGGATCTAAAAATAAGAAAAATCTCACAACTTCCAAGAATGTTGATCAAATGTTTAAAAGCTGGGACAAAGAATAATACCAAAATCCATATGTTGACACCACAAGAAGAAAATGGTTTTAAAAAAGATTTAAAGCTAATGCGTAAACGCTCAAAGGATATTGAAAAATTAAAAATTATACAAAATTATACCAAAATCCATCTATAATGCAACATAATTAACCCCACAAACACTCTTA
>CAZUPN010000093.1:0-1815 GCA_964622015.1 uncultured Rhizobiaceae bacterium
TATAAGCCGATGATTTACTTGATATGGATCGGGTGCTTTATGATTTTTGCAGCAGCTTTTATAAAAATAATTACGGGGGTTAAATATTTTGCGCCAAAAAAATTATAATTTATATTTTTATCTATTTGCGGCCCTGCATTTTATATTGTGGATTTTACTACCTTTAATTTTGCGCAATAATCCACATTTAGATACTTTAGAAGCAATAATTTGGGGGCAAGAATGGCAATTTGGATATAGTAAACATCCGCCATTATCTGCTTGGTTTGCTGAGTCAGTAGTAATTTTGCTTGGTAAGCATCCCTATATTTGTTATTTACTTAGTCAAATATGCGTGGCTTTATCATTTGTAGCAATCTGGCGTCTGGCAAAATTATTCCTTTTGCCACCTCAGAGTTTAATGGCGGTGATGCTTTTAGAAGGGGTATATTACTATAATTTTACCTCAGTTGAATATAATACTAACGTCTTAATGTTGGCACTTTGGGCTTGGTCAATTTTTTATTGCTGGAGGGCTTGTAACTCTAACAAATCGAGGCACTGGATCAAGCTTGGAATATTGCTGGCGCTGGCAATAATTGACAAATATTATGCGGCAATATTAGTGGTGACAATTTTTGTGACTATTATTTATGAAGATGATTTTCGCAAGCATTTAAAGACCTTTAAACCATATTTGGCGCCACTTTCCTTTATAGCGATATTAACTCCACATTTAATTTGGCTGGTAAAAAATAACTATTCAACTTTTAGCTATATTTCTTCTAGAGCCTCATCTGATTATCATTTTTACAATCATTTATTGTTTCCATTATCATTTTTACTAACGCAGTTATTAAGTAATTTAGGGGCGCTAATCATATTTTTTGCTAGCTTTTGGCAACAATTGCAAAGACCAAAAAATATTTTTAATGATAAAAAATCACTATTTTTAATTTTTATGATGGTGGGGCCAATTATTTTAACCATCTTACCTTCGCTGTTATTTGGTAGCAAAATGAAAGATATGTGGGGCACATCTTTATGGGGTCTGTCCGGTATATCATTATTTTATTTTTTCAAACCGCAGATAAATAAGCGCTTAATTGCCCGTTTTATTAAAATATTTATAGCAATTGCCGGATTAATGATTTTAATTTACTTGGCCAGTATTTTACTTACCAAATTTGACAAAAGAGATAGTTTTAACGGTAAATTGGCAGCTTTAGAGGTTAATAAGGAATGGCTAAAATATAATGACCGTCCTCTAAAAATAGTAGCCGGTGATATATGGTTAGCCAGTAATATTAGTTTTTTTTCAAATCAAAATATTTCGGTATTTATCGATTTTGATGATAAAATTTCACCATGGATCTCATATAGTCAAGTTGAAGAAAGTGGTGGTATAATTTTATGGGACATAAAAGAAGATGGGCCCAAATTGCCAAATAGATATAAAAATAAAATTAGGTCAAATATAATAATTACTAATCCTTTAAGCATAAAACGCAGCGCTGAAAAATATCAAAAGCATGGCGCTTTTGAGCTTGGAGTTGGAATTATTATGCCAAAAAATAAAGAAAATATTCATGACCAAGATTACGCTAAATAACAAAAAAGTAATTGCAATTACCGGCCTAATGGGGGCTGGAAAAACAACGCTTGGCGCTAAATTGGCCGATAAAATTAGTACCTATTTTGTTGATTTAGATCAGGAAATTGAGGATTTAGAAAAAAAGTCAACCAGCGAGATTTTTACCAATAAAGGTGAAAAATATTTTCGTCAGCTTGAAATCAAATTGGTTAAAGAAATTATTGATCGTGATGAAGAGTTGG
>CAZUPN010000093.1:1825-5421 GCA_964622015.1 uncultured Rhizobiaceae bacterium
GCCTTTATTCAAGATGAAGTCAGGCAGATTTTAAAAGAAAGGGCGATTACAATTTGGCTTAATACCGATATTGAAATTATCATTAAAAGGGTGGGTAATAAAAAAAACCGACCAATTTTAAATAATGGCAATAAAAGATTAATTTTAGAAGAGCTGGCAACAAAAAGGAATTCATTTTACAGTCAGGCTGATATCCATGTTGGCGCTAATCAAAATGCCAAGGAATTAATAATAGAGGCCATCATTAATGAATTAGAGAAATTAAAAAATGCAAAATAATATCACGGTTAATTTAGGAGATAAGAGCTATCAAATTATTATCGGCACTGGCGAGATTAATTATTTAGCAAAATTTTTGGCTGCTAAAAATTATAGCAAAATTATTATTATTACTGATAAAAATGTTGCTAATTTACATTTAACAAAGCTAGTTGACTCGCTAAGCAATTCTAAGATTCCTACTGAATTCATAATAACCGAGCCTGGAGAGTCAGCTAAAAGCTTTGCTAATTTAGAAAAAATTGCTGAGGAAATAATCAGCAAAGAAATTGATCGCAAATCACTAATTATTGCTCTTGGCGGCGGAGTGATTGGTGATCTATCTGGTTTTTTAGCTAGTATTTTATTGAGAGGAATTGATTTTATTCAAATTCCAACCACTTTACTTGCCATGGTTGACAGCTCAATTGGTGGTAAAACCGCAATTAATTCTAGGCATGGCAAAAACTTGATCGGTAGTTTCTACCAGCCAAAATTAGTAATTTGTGATTTGAATTTTTTATTAAGCCTTGATTCAAGACAGATGAAAGCCGGATATGCCGAAATTGTAAAATCCGCTTTGATCAAAGATAAGGATTTTTTTGAATTTTTAGATCGAAATTTAGCAAACAAATTTTTAGCCAAAATTGATTTTGAGTTTTTATCAATCATAATTAGCAAATCCTGTCAAATTAAGGCTGAAATTGTAAGTATGGATGAAACTGAGCAAGGAAGTAGAATGCTGCTTAATTTTGGCCATAGTTTTGCCCATATTTTTGAAACTGAAACTAATTACCGCGATGAGATTTTGCATGGAGAAGCGGTCAGTATCGGCATGGTAATGGCTGCTAAAATGTCAAAAAATTATCAATTAATTACGGCAGAAGAGCTAAATAGAATCGCTAATCATTTAAAGAGAGCTGGTTTACCAACATCTTCTAATCAAATCAGGGATAATTGGAATTTAGAAAATTTATCGCGACATTTATACAAAGATAAAAAAATTGAAAATAAGAGTCTGACTTTTATTCTGCTAAAAGATCTTGGTAATGCAATTGTAAAAAAATCAGTTCCTCATAGCGATTTCTTAAGAGTTATTAATTATTAATGAGAACGGGAATTTAAGCTAATTAATTTTACAGTGAATTTTCATGGCGGCGGTTTTTGTTTTTTATTGCTATAATTTACACCATGAGTAAATTCCGAATTTGTTGGTTAGTTTGCAAAAGTATTGACACGTCAGTCATCTTCTATTTCCTTGTATAAACTGCAAAAAAAAAATCTTTACACCCAACAAACATCCTTCAGTAGTATTTTATATCGATTTTAGTATTACATTGTAGTTTTTAATATTTCTAAATAAACATCCTTCAATCTTTGTAGATCATTAATTTTGGCATGCTCATCAATTTGATGGGCGGTTTTGTTGATTAGGCCAAATTCAACGATTTGGCAGTAATCTTTGATGAATCTGGCATCAGAAGTGCCGCCGCTGGTGCTTAAGACTGGGTCTTGACCACTGATTTTCTTGACGGCGTTAATTGTAATTTTGGCTAATTCTTGTGGTTGACTTAAAAAAGATTCGCCACTTACTTTGTGGGTTAATTTATAATTTGAATCTGGGCCCTGGCAGGATTTTTGGCAGACATATTCGATAAATGAGATGATGTCTTGTGAATTGTGGGCATTATTGAATCTGACGTTAAAATTGGCAGATGCTTCGTAAGTGATAACATTATTGCCTAAATTTGGCGAGGAGATATGGCTGATTTCTAAGTTTGAGGGGTCAAAATATTGATTGCCATTGTCAAATTTATGATCAGTGATTAATTTTAAAACATTAACTAGAGTGGTAATTGGGTTATTGGCATTATGAGGGTAGGCGATATGGCCCTGCTTGCCGGTAATTTTGAGGGTAAAATTGACACTTCCTCGGCGGCCGATTTTAATAGTATCGCCAAAATGATTAGCATTACTTGGTTCACCAACAATGCAGCCACTCATTTTGTGATTATTTTGAGCCATCCATTGCAGAACTTTTTTAGTACCATTGATACTATCCGCTTCCTCATCATTAGTAATTATCAAGCCGATGCCAAAATTTAAATTAGGGTTGCTTTTGATAAATTCTTCAAATGCGATAATAAAACAGGCAATAGCGCATTTCATATCAGAAGCGCCGCGGCCATATAATTTGTCATCGATAATTTCAGCTTTAAAAGGATCGCTTTTCCAACTATCTGGATTTCCAGGATTAACTACATCAGTATGGCCGGCAAAATAAAGGATTTTATCGCAGTTGCCTGGATTAAAAACCGCATGCAAATTATTAACCGGATAAGAATTATCACCATCATATTCCAAAATATTACAGTTAAATCCAAGGTTAGTTAAGTAATTGGCTAAAAAATTCATTATTTCTTCATTTTTGCCGCTTAAAGAAGGAATTTGAATCAATTTTTGTGAGAGGCTGATTTCGTTTAATTTCATATTAATTTTTTACTATATCGTAATTGATCGGCGTAATAAAATCCGATGATTTTAACATTTTTGCAAAAGAAGTTTAATTCTTTTAATGCAAATTGAAAACTTTTATCACCAGGGTGAGTTTCAAGTGAGACAAAAAACTTAGCTTCGCTTGAAAAACCGCTAGAAATATAACTTTCAATTTTAATCATATTGAGATTATTGGTTGCAAAGCTGCCCAAAGCCTTAAATAAGGAAGACGGAATATTGCCAACAGTAAATAACAGGCTGGTGATTATTTTGCCTTTTTTAGGATCGATTTTAATGCTGTTTTTAGCGATGACTACAAAAAGAGTAATGTTGTCGCTAGAATCTTGCAGGTCTTTTTTTAAGATTTTAAGCCCATTGCTTTTGGCGGCTAATTCAGAACATAAAGCTGCTTTTGATTTATCAGACTCTGAGGCAATATATTTAGCAGCCTCAGCAGTATTAGAGCTGCTATAAGATTTTAAGCCAAGATTACTTAAGGTTGTTTGGCATTGCATTAAAGCCTGAGGATGAGAATAAACCTCGATAATGTCACTAATTTTGGCATTATTAATTCCTGCTAAATGATGCTTAATTGGTAAAAAATGCTCAGCGATGATGTTAATATTATGCTTTGAAAGTAAATTATGAATTTCTGAAACTCTGCCAGCATATGAATTTTCTAGCGGTATCATCGCATAATCAATTTTATTCGCTAAAATTGCTTTAAATATTTCATCAAAAGAAAAAAATGCAATCGCTTTAAAATTTGGATAAAATTTTTGACAAGCAAGATTGGAATTAGCCCCAAGAACTCCCTGAAAAGCGATAGTGTTATTCTTCAT
>CAZUPN010000094.1:0-5268 GCA_964622015.1 uncultured Rhizobiaceae bacterium
CTGCTTTACAGTACGCCAAAACCTTTCAATATAAACATTATCTACCCATCTTCCTTTACCATCCATGCTAATCTTTATGCCATTTTCTAATAATTTATTAATTCAGTCATTTGATGTAAATTGACCACCCTGATCAGTGTTAATAATTTCTGGCTTACCAAGCTTCAATGCCTGATCCAATGTTTCCATACAAAATGTATTTTCGATATTAATTGATAATTTACTAGCAACAATGAATCTGCTATAAATATCTATTAATGAAGCAAGATAAACAAAACCTTTGGGCATTTTGATGTAAGTAATATCAATTGCCCAGACTTGATTTGGTTTATCAATTATTAAACCTTTTAACAAATAAGGATATTTATTATGCTTCTTATCAATAATTGTTGTTTTAGGCTTGGCATAAACTGACTGCAAACTTATTTTTTTTATTAATCTTAGAACTTTCTTATGGTTGATGTTGTAACCCATCTGCTTATTTAAAACAGCAGCTATTTTCCGATATCCGAAGAAACAATATTGTGACCATAATTCATAAATCTGATTGGCAATATTGCTATCATTATCAGAAATAATACCAGTCTGATAATAAATATTAGAGCGATTTATCTTTAATAAATCACATTGTCTTCTGATACTTAAACCCAAATGGTGTTTATCAAGATTTTTAATCCTTAAATCATAATCTAAGCATCCAACACTTTTTTTAAAAAATCACGCTCTATGGTTAGTTCCCCTATCTTGGCATAAAGATTGGTGATTTCTTTCTCGGTAGTCTTCTTATTATGCTTATTGCTATCCTTTTTTGCCAAGTTGCTATTGTTAATATTACCGCTATTTGCCTTAAACTGATTAACCCATTTATGTAAAGTTGACTTAGAAACATTAAAATCACTGCATATTTGCCCAACAGTGCTCGTTTCTGATAAATATTTTAAAACTACCTTTAATTTAAAATCTGAACCGCGTTTCTTTAAATGCTTAGTTGCAATTGACATATTTTTACCTCGTTATTTGTTAATGAAGAATTAATAATATTTTAAGGTAAAAAAGTCTCGTTAAAAAATTGGGTTAGTGGTCTGAAATTTGGGGGGCACTATATTCAAAATTAAAGCCATCAAAATCCGCAATCTTCATTTTAAGATAAAGACTTGAAAGATTAATTGCTTTGATGGTAACTAGAGAGTCTTCGCGAAAAAGGTTGGACATTGCTTTTTTGATAAATTCTTCGGGATTTTTTTTGTTGATTACAATTTGATATAGTGCTTCATTTAGCTTATCAATAATCATTTCTGCCTGGTTAAAGGTTTCTCCATTTCTGAGATCATCGGGTTGCAAATTATCTAAAAAATCTGCTTTTTGTTGCTGGTAATTTGTGGCTAATTCTTGCAGAGTTTTATTTTGATTACTTGAAATAATTTGTGTCATTTTTTAACTTAAACCTTTTTAACAAATTCTGATTTTAATTTCATCGCGCCAATTCCGGGGATTTTGCAATCTATGTCATGATCACCGCCAACTAGGCGGATATTTTTAACTTTAGTGCCGACTTTTACTATTAAAGATGAGCCTTTAACTTTTAGGTCTTTGATCACTGTAATTGTATCGCCATCATGCAAAATTACACCATTAGCATCTTTAATTTCCAGATTTTCATCTTGTTGGTCATTTTTTGTTTCAAGCTGATTAATTGGCCATTCGTAAAAACACTCTGGGCAAACATATATATCTTGAGACTCATAAACATACTCGCAGGCACATTTGCTACATTTTGGTAATATTGATTTATTCATGATTAAATTTTTATGATTACAAGACTTGATATTACAATAAAGGCATTATAAAGCTTATTGAATTCGGTTTGATTTAAATTCGAGATAATATTAAATTAAATCAAAATAATTACAATTTTAATTTATGGTAGAAAATATCCCTAATTTTATTTATGGCACCGCTTGGAAAGAAGAATCTAGCGCTCATCTGGTTGAGCTTGCTTTAAAATCTGGCTTTAGAGCAATTGATACTGCCAATCAGGCTAAGCATTATAGTGAGGCTTTGGTGGGAGAGGCTTTGCTTAAGATGGCAAAAAATGGAATTATATCAAATCCAATCTTTATATATATTATTAATAATTGTAATTTATAGGTTATTTCTAACCTAAATTCAATTATTTATGCCAAAGACCATAATATCAGAAAACACTTATCTTGTAGCACAACAAGAATTAAAAAAATTAAGAAACCAAGGTACTTTATTTAAGAAGCTTCAGGCGCTAAAATTGGCTTATGAGCATGGTATCAAAAATACAGCTGATTTTCTAGATGTTTTTCCTGTTTCAATGTGTTCACAATATTATGAAATCAGTTGAATTTTCCTATATTACTGCCAGAAAATCTCATTACAAACAGGACAAAAACAAGTAGAGAAATTTAAAAAATCTACCAGATGAAGTAAAAGAAGATGAGGAATTGTGGCTTATGGATGAAAGCAAATTTGGTACTCACAGCAAGATAGGGCATGGCTGGTTTAAAACTGCGATCAGAACTCCAGTTAAAATCAAACTGGGTTATAAAAACTTTTATTTATATTCCGCGATTAGTCCAAAAACAGCTAAAGAGTTCATGCTTCTTTTGCCAAATATTAATATTGATTGCATGAATATTTTTTTGACAGAACTTGCCAAAGTAAATCAAGGCAAGAAAATAGCTATCGTAATGGATGGAGCTGGTTGGCATAAATCAGATAAATTGATATTGCTAAAAAAATATCAGAATAATAATTCAGCCTCCTTATTCACCAGAACTAAACCCAACTGAAAAGCTCTGGCAATATATCAAGGATCACACTATTAAAAACAGAATTTATAAAACTCTCCGTAAATTGGAGAATGTAGTTTGTAAATTTGTCAGAACATTAACACCAGAAATTATCAGGAGTGTTTGTGGGATTGGTTATGTATAGTATGTTTAAAGATTGGATTTGGTATAACCCATTCTTGGTCCTCAGATTTCTACGCCAAAGGCTCTTATTGTGGTTACGTGATACTATCCTTGCTACTCAATTAACGACAGATCAATTATCAAGGAATTGTAATAAAAGAAATTTTTAAACCAGTAAAAGATCAGATATTTTTTATTGGTGAACATAGCACTATTCTTGATGTCATTGGCACTATGGAAGCCACGGTTGAATCAGCAGAAAGAATTGTCAAAATCTTTTAACTAAAATAACAGTTTCGTTTTAGGAAAAAATTTGTAGATTATCTTTTTTAAAAAAATATTTATTAAACTTACATCAATGGCCACTCCTCCTTTATTACAATTACGCAATGCTACTATTTCTTTTGCCAAAAAGACTTTATTTGAGGATCTAAATTTAAATTTATTTCCTAAAGATCGGATTTGTTTGATTGGTAAAAATGGGGTTGGCAAAACCACTTTGATGAATGCGATTTTTGGTAGTGCTGATCTTGATTTGGGTCAAAGATGGGTGGCAAAAGGCTGTGTTTTAGGGTATTTGTGGCAGTCAGAGGATATGCCAAAAGAAATTACCGCGCTTGAATATATCATGTTAGCATTTAGCGAGCAAAAAATTGCCAATCAGGATTATGAGCATAAATCTTATTTGGCGGATATTGTTTGTGATAATTTACAAATTGATAAGGATGCAACAATTGGCAATTTATCTGGAGGGCAAGCAAGAAGAGTTCGTTTAGCCAAAGCTTTAGTGTTGGAGCCAGATATTTTACTACTTGATGAGCCTACTAATCACCTTGATTTAACTATTATTGAATGGCTAGAAAAATATTTGCAAAATTATCCAGGCTCACTTTTGGTGATCAGCCATGATCGCAAATTTTTAGAAAATGTTTCTAATAAAATTTACTGGCTTAGAAATGGCAATATCAAAATCAGTCATCAAGGTTATAGAAATTTTGAAGAATGGTCGAACCAAATTATTGCGCAAGAAGAAAGAGAAATGGCTAATTTAGCCAGAAAAGTTGAGCTTGAAAGTGGCTGGCTGCAAACAGGAGTAACTGGCAGAAGAAAAAGAAATATTGGCCGCCTTCATTATTTGCAAGAGCTAATTGCCAAATTAAAAGTAAAAAGACAGTTAGTTTTAGGTAATAAAACTAATATTAAAATTACTGAAGCAGATCTTAAAGAAGACTCGCCAGATTTAATCGCCGCTCTAACTAATGTCAGTAAAAATTATGGCGATAAAACCATCATTAATAAACTAACCATCAAAATTTTACGTGGCGAAAAAATTGGCATTATTGGCAGAAATGGCTCAGGTAAAAGCACTTTTTTAAAAATGCTACTTGGCGAAACTAAGCCCGACTGCGGTAAGATTAAATTAGCGCTTGATATTGCTATTTCTTACTTTGATCAGCAAAGAATTGGTATTAAGCCCGATCTAACTATTCAAAATATTTTATGCCCTCAAGGCTCAGATTATGTACAATTAGCTAATGGCAAAGTCCGTCATATTTGCGGCTATTTAGCCGATTTTTTATTCGACCCCAAAGATACCAAAACCTTAGCTAGCACTTTATCTGGCGGACAACAAAATCGCTTACTCTTAGCTAAAACCCTGGCCAATCCCGGCAATTTCTTAATTCTTGATGAGCCAACCAATGATTTAGATATGGATAGCCTAGATATGTTGCAAGATTTTTTAAGCGATTATCAAGGTAACTTATTGGTAGTTAGTCATGATCGTGATTTTTTAGATAATGTTGTAACTAGTATTTTAGCCTTTGAAGATAATGGCCAAATCACTTATCATTTAGGTGGCTATAGCGATTATCTAGAATTTAAAAATAAAAATTTACCAAAAAAAATTGATAGTAAAATCATCGATGATTCTGCAATTACTTCTTCACCATTAAAGCCAGATAATATTGCTAAAACCAATAATCAAAATAAGAAAAAACTCTCTTATAAATATATTCACGAATTAGAAAAATTACCCGCCAAAATCGAAAAACTAACCAAACAAATCGCCAATTTAAGCGAAGAATTAAGCAATACCGAAAATCGTAACTCTGCCAATCTAGCTTATATTGCCATAGAAATTGCCAAGCTACAAAAAGAACTAGATAATGCCGAAAATAGATGGCTAGAGTTGGAAGAGATGCTAAATAGCTATATCAAATAAATAGTTTATTATAGGGTACCAAACTACATAGCATGTACTTTGGGACTGTCCCAAATCAACCTGAATAAAACCACTAATTTCTAACATTTTACTTGCCAATAA
>CAZUPN010000095.1:0-5246 GCA_964622015.1 uncultured Rhizobiaceae bacterium
CAGCTTTGCGGAATAGATGATAAAACTGGTATTGAGATTGCAAGAAAAATAAGGCGGGATAAAATTGAAGTGCCGATTATAATGTTTTCTCTACGCGGCGAATATAGGGAAATTTTATTAAAAGATGGACTTTGTAATGCTTTTGTACAAAAACCTTGTGATATTGAGCAAATATTGGCGGAAATAGAAGATTTTCTTTGCTAGTAAAAAAAGGGGCTTGCTAATAAAAGATATTTTAAAATATTGCTTTATAATTAAAGCGTCCAATTAGTGCTTTAAATTAAGCTAACATTCAAAATCAAGATGGCACATGTTATTAAAAGCCAAAATTAACATTTTACCTTATAAAAAACTTATGATGATTTGCGTTTTAGTTATCTTAGCTATCTGTATAGCAAGTGATTTGTTGGTTGAAAGGTTTTTGCAAAAGCAAGAAACTTCAAAAAACGTAGAGCTTTCTCAGAGTATTGCAAAAAATATTTTAGATACAGAAAAAAATATTGAGTCCTTTTTAGCAGTTTCGCTAAAATATGTTATTAAACATGCCACTCAAAATAAAATAACATCAAATCAAGAATTAATCAGCTTAGCGAAAACCTTAGAGGTATCAAGTATAAGTATTTACGACAAGGATGGAAGAATGCAATTTACGTCTAGAGCTTTGGACCCTACGTTAATAGAGCATTACAAAACATTCTCCATTTTTGATAAAACGAATTGCCCAGATTATAAATTAATGCAAAACGATACGGAAAATATTAGAATTTTACCATTTCAATGGAATCCTGTCAGGAATATATCTACTAAGGTTGTAATATCTTGGGTTCCAAGCTTGGAACAATATTTTACATGCGTTATGGACGATGCTGATATACAAAGAATATTGCAAAATAGTTTAAATTTTTATCATAACCTAACATTCTTAGGCTTTTATACTCCATCTGGGCAATTTTTATCTTATGCTGGAAATAATATTAGGCCAATAAATAAGACTGAACACTACAAGGATAATGATGTTTTGGTTAGTCAAAAGGATATAATAATTGATTTCTCTTTTGGAGGCTTGCAAAAGGAGTCTTGTGAGCCAAATGGTCGCAGATTAACAAATACTAATAACGAATATTTTTATACTTTAAGAACGGTCTTTTCAAAAATAACTCTGAGCAAACAAATCTTGTTCCTGCGTTTAATATTTATTTCAATTGCAATTCTTTTAACTACTGCCGCTTATCTAACAATCCAAACATTTTATAACCACAAGCAATATCACGAATCCCTAAAACTCCAGGCTGAGCAGGTACATCATGATATTGCAAATCCAGTACAAGCTTTAGACTGGGGACTAAAAAGTATTTTACGCAATCAAAAATATGATGAAAAGGCAACTTTGAACCTTATCAATCAAGCTCAAATTATCAAAGGCGTGATTCATGATTTATATTATTTGCACGATAATAATTTTGATCAAAAGAATATAAAATCAGAACCAGAGTTGCTGTACCCAATTTTAGAATCAGTAGCTATTTCAAGTAATTCAGCCGCAGGAACTGGCAGACAGATCATATTAAACAGGCCACAAGATCCCTTTATTTTAACCAAAATCAATAATAGTTATTTACGCAGATCTTTATTAAATTTAGTTATAAATGCAATTCAGGCAACCAAACAAAACGGCATTATAACCATAGATTTACAAGAAAAAAATGATCAAATCGTAATCACTATAGCAGATAACGGTATCGGAATCAATCCGCAAACCCTTATAAAGCTTAATAAGGGAGAAAAAATTGACTCTAAAACTGGTAGGGGATTGGGATTTTTCTACGCTAAAAAAGTAATCGAGCATTTTGGTGGAAAGATTCAGGTAGAAAGTCAACAAAACCAAGGCACAACTCAAATAATTACCTTGCCACTTTTAATCAATAAACCTATTTGGTTTATCGATAAAATTGATACAAGCAAATACATTAACATCGTAATCTTAGATGATGACAGCGGAATTCAAGAAATTTACAAAGATATTTTTAAAAATAATACGCTAATCCACATAACAAAAATCCAAGATTTTAAAGATTTTTTGGCAAAACAAGATAAAAACAATTTTGCCAAAACTCTGTTCATAATAGATTATTCAGTTGATAGCATTACCCCAACTGGTATTGATTTAATCACAAAATACAGCTTACAAGCCAATGCTATTTTAATAACCAACATGTATTTAGAACAAAGAGTTAAAGATAAATGCACCGAGCTGAATATAAAATTATTGCCAAAAAGCCTTTTGGGGTTTTTTGGATATAGCAATGACACAAATTTAATTAAAACAAATTGATAATGTCTAAAATATGGATGTAAAAACTTTTATTTTTGATTTCGATTATACCATACATAACCTGCATGAGATCTATACCAAAGCAATGATCAGGCATTCTGTAAGTAACGATGATATAATAATGAGAAATGTAGAAGCTGTTATGGAAAATGAAAGACAAAAAGGAACAGATAGCGTGATAATTAATCAAATGATTTTTCGTAATCCAGATATTAAGATTAGCAATGAAGATATAAATTTTATTGTTGATGAAATAGATAAAGCTATTACCCCTGGAATTATAAATATCATAGGAGAATTAGAGAGGAAGGGCAATAAGGTGCTAATTATCGGGGGAGGAGCCTTTGGTTGTGGGGTTATACCCAGGGTTATGAAGAAATATTGTTTTAATGAGCAAAATATTTATTCGGGATATTTCAATGGCTTTGATCAGGTGAATATAAATAAAACAATTTATGATGATTATAGATATGTTAATCATCTTGCGCAAGATGAGATAACGCCCATTTCACCAAGGAAGAGTGAAATTATAAAATTTTTAAAACAGAAAAATAAAATTAGTGGTAAGGTTATTATGATTGGCGATGGAGAAAATGATTTAGAGGTTTATAAATTAGCAGAAGCTGATTATTTTATAGGATATGGGCTACATAAAATTAGAAAAAAAGTCAAACAAGAATCTCCTATTTTTGTAGAAAATATGAAAGATTTTAGAAAAATCATTTTTGAATTTTAGCAAATGCCAATACATTTTAAAGCAATATTTGATTATGTTAGGGCAAATAGAATCTGGGTATTAATTGCATTATCGGCATTACTTTGCTTTTCTGCGCTGGATATTGCTATTGAGAAATTTCTAGCAAAAAGAGAAATTGTTAAAGATGAAGCTATACTACAAAGTGTAACAGGTAATATTGTTAGCATAGAAAAACAAATGGAAAAAATTTTGGCTAATGGCGCAGCAATCATAGAAAGTGAATATCTGAAAAATCCCAATCCCACAATCGATCAGGTGAAAGATTTCCTAAGTAAGGCTAATATTGATAGCCTGTTTATTTATAATTCAGCGGGTAGGCCAGAATTTTCTTCCACAGGCTCACTACAGAATCCAAGATTTAAAGATTATTATGCTAGATTTAATTCATTATTCAAAAGAGATGAATATTTTAGGGATGTCGTGACGAAGGCAAGAGAGATAATTTCATTGCCAATAATTATACCGGTTGAAGGGTGGAATTATCCATTTAAGCTTTCTATTTTATGGAATAAAAAGTTGAATAAATTTTTTGAAGTAAAAATTAGGAATGTTGGAATAAAAAAAATATTACTTGATGATATTAATGTGCATAAGGAGATTTTATCATTAAAAATTATAACCCCTTCTGGCTATGTTTTGGCAGAAGTTAATCATAATGATAAACTTGATGATGCAACTGTCAAAACCTCAAAAATTACACCAATAAATAGATATATAGATTCAATAAAAATAGATGAATTAAAAAACACAATCTTATTAAAATACTCTTTTGGCGATAATAAGATTAACAAAAATGCAGCAAGTCGCGGCCTTACTAATGACGATAAATATTATTTTTACACGGCAATTATAGAATTTTCTAAATCCGATCTGAATAAACAAATCTTATTTGTCCATATCGCATTTATCATTATAACAATCTTATTATTTGGTATAATCTACTTCATCAGAAATAACCTTCATCAAAAACACCTTCATAAACTTTCTCTCCTAAAACAAGCTCATCAAATCCATCACGATGTAGCATCACCTTTGATGGCACTCGATTGGGGTATAAATGCCATGGCAAGAGATGAGGGTGTAACGGAAAATGAGAGAGTCATACAATTAAAGCAATCTGTAGAAGCTGTAAAAGATATAATTAATGATCTTCATTATTTGCATGATGATAGCATCCAAAAAGATCTAAAACTATCAACTGAACTTATCTATCCAATAATTTATTCTGCATTCTCTTCTTCAAGATTATTGCTAAGTGATGATAAAAAAATTAGTCATTTAACTTTTGAACCAACCAAAGACTGGAATCTGCTGGTAAATATCAACCTTGCCGCCTTAAGAAGGGCATCAATAAATTTAATCAAAAATGCTATTGAATCGGGCGGGAAGATCACGATTTCTTTAAAGAGGCAAGATAATAATGCGGTAATCACAGTAGCGGACACTGGAAAAGGTATAGAAGCTAATATTTTAAAACAATTGATGTCAGGCAAATCTGTAACTTATGACAAAATTGCTGGCAAAGGCCTAGGCTTTCCTTACGCAAAAAACACAGTCGAACAATTGGGTGGTACTATCGCACTGGAATCAAAAGTAGGTAAGGGAACAAAGCAAATAATCAAATTCCCGATCTCAACTGATAAGCCATCATGGTTTGTTGATAGAATTAGTTTAAAAAACATCAAAACAATCGTCATTGTTGATGATTTTTCTGGTATTCATGAAATCTGGAAAGAAAAGCTAAAAGATCAAGACATAACAATGGTCAATATCCATAAATCAGAAGAATTTATTAGCTTTATCGCTGAAAATAAAAATGCAGATAATATTCTTTATCTGGTAGATTTCGCTCTTGAAGATGTATTTAACAACGGACTATCTTTGATTAGGAAAAACAACTTACAAAGCAAATCCATCCTTGTTACCAGCAAATATCTTGAACAATTTGTTAAGAATGAATCAATAAAGCATAAAGTAAGGATATTGCCAAAAGAATTTATCAAATTTGATATATTTGGTTAAGTTTGTGTTGGTTAAAAAGAACGCTAAATACAACCCGTTCACTGCATTTCCTAATATTCATTTCCTGAATTTTACTTATAACTTGCGTTAATTTTGTTAACGAGAAAAACAAAATGCGTTAACAAAATTGGTTTG
>CAZUPN010000096.1:0-5067 GCA_964622015.1 uncultured Rhizobiaceae bacterium
GGTACGTGAGCTGGGTTCAGAACGTCGTGAGACAGTTCGGTCCCTATCTGCCGCAGGTGTTGGAAAATTGAGAGGAGTTGACTTTAGTACGAGAGGACCGAGTTGAACATACCAATGGTGTTCCAGTTGTTCCGCCAGGGGCATTGCTGGGTAGCTAAGTATGGACGGGATAACCGCTGAAAGCATCTAAGTGGGAAGCCTCCCTCAAAACAAGTTTTCCCTATTAGGGTCGTGGAAGACTACCACGTTGATAGGCTGGGTGTGTAAGGGCAGTAATGCTTTGAGCTAACCAGTACTAATAACCCGATTGGCTTCTTTTGAATAAGATAGGAGCATACGTAGTGTTAAATTCTACAAACAAGCATAAGCAGGATATTCTTGGTATCATTTATAAATTGATAAACTAGACAGCGTCATAAATAGCGACCGAAAGGAATCTATGACAGCGCCTGGAAGGGTTCTATTGACCCCTTCCTTAATGTTTAAATCATCTTTCGTTAAGTTGATTTCATCAATTTAATAAAGCAAAATATGGTCTAGGCAAGTCCTAGCGCCATTAGTTTATGTATCTTAATAGCTTGGTGACGATAGCGGTGTGGAACCACTCGATTACATTCCGAACTCGCAAGTGAAACGCACGTCGCGCCAATGGTATTAAATCTTTATGGTTTGGGAGAGTAGGTTATCACCAAGCTTTTAAGATACATAAATTAACTTCCAACATTTACACCTAACTTTTCTTTTCAAGATAAAGCTTTTAATCTTATATGATTGCTAAATTAATCAATAAATTTAAGAGTATTTTTAATTATCATCAGCTTAAAGTCCTAAGCTTTATCTGGAAAGCTCATGCAGCAGTATTGTGTCTTTCTATTCCGCCATTATTGGCTTTAACATATTTAATATCTTATATACCCCCTGATTCCGCTTTTAATTCTTTGCTATCGAAGTATTTTACGCCGAATCTTTTAATTTGCTTTTTAATAGCCATCTTGGTTATATCATGTATTCATGCGTCATTTTTAGAAAATTTTACATCTTCAAAATACAAAATACATAAACCAAAATCTTTTATCAAAAAGATGCTTTTTATGGGAGCATGTTTATTAATTAGTGTATTTGTAAATGCGGGATTAGAACCAATATTGCCATCTTTTATGTATGTGTTATTTTCCTTTTATATAACTCAAATTATAGTTTACTACTTATTGACGAAAATTGGATGGTTTGAGTATAAAATAATAGTGTGATGCAGCAAAATTATAGAGAGGCGTACTGAATTAATTTAGAATCAGCAATTTATTTAAATCCAAAAATTCTTATTTCTCTCATCAAGCAAATGACCTAAATATTTCCTGACCTCATCAACCGCGAATTTCCTTAATATCACGAAGGTCATAATAAGACTCATCACGAAAAGAAAAAGCAGCAATATTGTCAATTGATAAATCTTATACCAACTCTTATCTTTGGATAGGGTTATATAAGCAAAATATTTTTGAGAAGAAAATTTAATAAAAAAAGTCAATCTATCAGGATATAGATTGGATTTTTTTATTAAATTTTATTCCAAAAAGATCAAGCTTATATAGTTATCCAAAGACAAGACTTGGTATAATAAGCCTGGGCTAAATTAATACTTGTTTTAGACATAAAAATAGTTTTTGTTAGTAAATTGAGTTTGACATGCTATCTATAAATTGGTTAATTTTATCAAGCAGTAATTGATGATTAAACATTACATGTCCAGCTCCTTTTACAGTAATAAATTTTTTTGGTGATTTAATGGCAGCAAAGACTTTTTGACCTTCAAGGTAAGGCACAACATGATCGGCGGTACCATGAAATATAATGATCGGCGAAGTGATTTTAGGTAAATATTTAATTGATTCAAAGCGATCTTTTAATATTAATTTAACCGGAATAAACCAATAGATTTTCTCTGCAACTGAGGCAATTGAAGAATAAGGAGATTCTAAAATAACTGCAAAAAATTTGGTTGCCGCCGCTAATTGTACCGCAATGCCCGAACCTAGAGATTCGCCAAATAAAATTATATCTTGCGGCTTATAGCCTTGCTGATAGCAAAAATCAAGCGCTGCTCTGCCATCATTAATTAAAGATTTTTCAGTTGCATCGCCACTACTGCCATAATATCCGCTATAACTAATCGCCATAATTCCATAGCCAGCCTCAGCAAAAACTTTAAATTTATTACTACGATCGCCCATATTTCCAGCATTACCATGAAAATAAATGATGATTTTTTTATTTTTATCAGCTGGTTTTTTATACCAGGATAAAATTTTATCATGATCTTTGGTAAGCAATCTCTCAACAGCAAAGCCATCTAAATGATAAAAATCCGGCGCCTGAATTTCTCCGGATGGATGATATTGCAATTTCCTTTGAAAAACATAGATTAAGGCCAACAATATTACATAAATGCAAATTAACATTAACATGATTTGCTTAAAATGATTTTTAATCATAGATAATTTGTCTTATAAATGGTTATTAATTAAATATACTGTTGCCGACTTAACGAGGAAATAAAAGTGTTATCATGATAATTATTTTTGATTAATTGACTTGATTATAATAAATTAATAAATATTATTCATTGCAATAGTCTGGTAATTTAATAATTATTAACTAAAATATAATAAAATATGAAAACTATTCCAAAAAATCCTGCAATGTCTATTGAAGATATTGTCACTAGAAGATCAAGCTTTATCTTAGAAAATGATGAAAATAATGTGACCGCAATAACTCACATGATGGACAGATTTGTTGTCCGCAATGTACAAGAAAGAGGTTTATATAATTTATATTTTGAAAGATATAATTTAGATGGTAGTGCCAGAATATCTAGTGAAAAAATCTATTCGTCTTTGGATCCAATAGAGCATATTAGGATAAATCAAGATGCAAGTGATTATGATGACGGCCTGTTTGTTACTTATGCTGTAAAAAAAAGTGATAATAACTATGATATCATTGGAAATAATATTGAAATTATTTTTGATCCCAAAGAAGATTCGATGCTTAAATTTCAATCTCAGCCATCGATAACAATTTTTGAATCCCAGCCACATAAAGAATATATACATGTATTGAGTGATGATACGTTGGTAATTGGCATGAAGCATGATGATGGTTTTTTGCGATTTAAATCAGTAAGAATACATTGGAATCTTTTTATCTTGCCACCAAAAACCAAGGTAAGTGATGAAATGAGTGTTGCTATATCATCCCCAGAGGTGCAATTAACAGTAGCGCCATTTTGGTCTCAAGGGGAAGAATATCCAGATAAGAACATAAGCTTAATTAATGTATATGAGTTAAAGCCAGAAGGGATTTATTGCAGACGGTATGAGTATGTAGCTTCTAACAATACAATTACTCCTTCAGATGGGTCATTATATATAGCTGAATCTGGCATAAAACAGTTCAAAGTTATATCTGATGCTTCAGTGGCAATTGTTAGGGAGGCTGAAAATAAGCAGGAATTACGCATAAAGCTTTCACATGATACATTATCCGACGGTTTATTAGTAGCAGAGCTGGATGATTTAATAAATCCCCTAAGAATCAATTTTATAAGCGATCATTTTGTAAAAGGTGATTATGTTAAAGAAAGGCGTCTTATTGCCTACTCAATTGGTGATAAGCAATATACACAGGTCTTTAGTGATAAAGATGAATCTATGGATTTGCAACTCGTCGGATCACCTCTTGAATCTGAATCTGAAATGACAGGCATCATTCATGTACAAAATGTTAACTTCGCACGCGGAAGAAATGTTGTTATAGATAATCCGCAATTTTCCCGCGATGTATATAATGATTTTAATGTTACATATTATTACGATCCGCATTATAATCCTCATCATAGCGCTACTATTATGGAAGTAGGAAATGATCCATATACCGTTACAACTGACGACCAACTAAATAATGTTATTTTTCGATATAGCGATGACCAAATTCTTATGGGTCATTTAGATTTCAAATTAATTCCAGACCGAACCCATAGTACAACTACGAGTCCAACAGTAAGCAAACAACCTTCAGAAACTCCAAGCCCAACAGCAAGCGACAAGCCAAAAACTCCGAGCCGAACCCCAATTTCGAATACTCCAAGTAGCACCGCTAGAAATGTATCGCCTTCACATCCAATATATGTTCCAAGTCAGACGCCAGTCAGTACACGCTCTGCCTCGGCAACTGCTATTGCCAGTCGAGTGACTCCTGATGGCGGATCGAATTCTAATCATCAAGAATTGATAGCGGCAGCATTAGCGGCAGCTTTTTTATTTACAACTATCTGTTATTGTGTTAATAGGATGAAAGGCTTGAGCGGTAGGGTCTTTGCTACTTTACATGAAGATGTTATGCCGCAAAATAAAGCAAGAGACGGAAGTTCTGGAGAATTGAAACGAGATGATATAGAACAAGCTTGTTCTAATCCAAAAGCTGCTTTAAGGCAAAATGTTGATATTAGCACAACAGGCATAGAGCTCTCAGATGCCGTGCCTAATACTAGCGCCGCTAGACCTAAGATAACAACCAGGAACAATTGCAATATCTTGTAAAAAATAAAAGAGTTCAGGTATCTTCCATCAACCATTAAAATGATTTTGATCAATTATTTATAATTGACGAAAAATGCCTGACCTTTTTTAGGAGTTATATTTCCAAGAAAATGATAACATATCCATAGAAGCCTTATTATTAAAAGAACTAAAATACTCTAAAACCCAGTGCGCAAGTTCTAAATCACGCTAGAAAATAACATAGAATCCTGGAGTTAATAAATAAAAACAGAATAAAGATATTGATGCAAGGACTGCAAGAGGGAACAAATTGCAGGAGATAAGCGTTGCAATCATAGTAATGAAATTAAAAAAGCGGCAATAATTCTATATCTTGAAGGAGTTGATTTGCGCGTTATAGCAAGATTCTTAAGTAAAATATTTCAATCAAAAATTAGCTTTCAAATTGTCTCTTATACCAAAATCCATCTATAATGCAACATAATTAACCCCACAAACACTCTTA
>CAZUPN010000097.1:0-1147 GCA_964622015.1 uncultured Rhizobiaceae bacterium
TGGAGTTAAATTTGGCTTAAGAATGGATTTGACACGGAATTATGGACACTCCCTGGCAAATTATTTGTTCTGATTCTGACCTTGCCATTATCTTACCTCCCTTATCAAAGCCCACTCTTCTCTTAAGTTTATGATATAATTCTTGCCTATTTACCGCTTTTTGTACATGTTGTCTAAGGTTAAGATTATCAATATAATTCAGGATATAAATTGATCTAATGATTTTATCATATTCAGCTAGTGCTTTTCTGGTTTTGTTGCTTTTTGGTGAACTGCTGATTTTTTTAATTATAGTTGATACTGTAGTTGTTTTAAGAGCCAGAGAAGCGACGATTCTTTTCATATTAAATTCTTCTTCTAAAATCAAATTCTGATTTATAATATTACTTGGCTTCAATATATAATTATCTGGATACAATTTTAAATCTTTTGTTCCATACAGAAATTGTGATCTATAATTTAAATCTGCAAATCTGGGAGCAAAAATACAGCCAAAAAAATCAAAAAGAGCAAAATTAATATCATTGCTGCCATGAGTATCCGATGATTGATAATCAGGCTGTATTTTGGATTCATTCATTAAAAATAGCTCCAAATTATAATGACCTTCATAATCATTAGAACTAATCAGTTTAAAAGCCAGTGCCTGAAAATTGGCACTCATCGTTAAAGCTGACACACCTTTATCTTTACCAAAATATTTTGAGGAATAACGAGCATTTATAGTATCGATTCCAACCATAAATTTCTGACCATCAATGGCAGCAAATATTTGATCATTACTTGCAACACTGTAATGCTTAAATATCGGCAATTTCTTAGTTTCATTTACCAATTTTTCATTGGCAATTTTTAAGGTTTCTTCCCTGATAAAATTAATGCTGGTGTCTTTCAATTTATTATAGGAAAGCCCAGAACTTGTTGCCATTTGCTTGAATCCAATATTGGTTGCTTGAGCGGTAATAGCAGCTTTTAGAATTTCTATGTCAGGATTATTGTTGGTATTTTTATTTAAAATATGGGTAAAATTTGATAATACACCTGTCTTATAATCAACAAAATTAATGATGTCAGTTAAATCTATTTGTGGTAATGATTCAAAAATATTATCAGTCAGATTAAGATTATTGATATTATCATAATTTAG
>CAZUPN010000097.1:1157-5025 GCA_964622015.1 uncultured Rhizobiaceae bacterium
TCAAAATGAGGGTTTTGATTATCTATTATGTTTTTATTTACCCTATGGATAGTTTCTTCTAGCTCTACTATTTTACTTTCCAAAGTTTCTTTTAGTGGTTTATTGATATGAGGTAGTAAATCGAGAGAGCTCAAAATTTCCTGATGATTTTTTAAGAAAAATCCTTCATTTATCAAGTCATTTTCAATATGACGATATTCTAAAGAATTTTTTATAAAAATATCATTGCTCATGATTTTTCTTCTCAAAATCTTATAAATTAAGGTTTCATAGCGGTTAGAGTTGATATTATAATTTTTTATGTTTTTATCATATTCCAGTATAAATCTTTGCTCCTGTAATTTGATAAAAGCTGTTGGAGTCTTGCCAAATTGAAGCTTTCTTTTGGGATTTTTCAAGAAACTTACTGCTATGAAAAAATCATTATAAAAACTGGCTGTAGATTGATAAGAAAACTCCAAGTTATAAAATAGCTGCCTGATATTTAGATTAATAATTCGCGATTGCTTATCATAGGCTTTCCAACTTAATTTCTTTTTATCAAATGTTGTTTTAATTAGCCAATCTGATAATGATTCAATTTTATCTTTGGGCAGAATTTCAAATACTTCCTGTTGAAAGGCGCTGAACTTTAAATCATTATCATCTCTAATCAGAAGCTTTAGAATTTGTGGCAATTTCTGATAATTTTTATTTTGTTTAAGATTTATTTCCAATATGTATTCATCAACTGCCTCTTTAGCATTACTCTGATACTTGCCCATCAGGTGAATAAAGGTTTTAATTAGGTTATCGTTAATTTTCTGATAGTGATAATAAATAAAACAGATTATATAAAGCTGCTGCTTTTGCTGGTGAAATCTTTGCAGATCAAATATTTTATAATTACTCACCAACTTAGCAAAATGATAAGTAACTGAGTTACTTATGTCCAGTTTGTTGATAATGATATGCGCTTTGTTAAAAATTTTATTTAATGCCTGTTTTTTCTTAACTTCTTTTACTATATCTTGATAAGAAAATCCAGTAGCGGGACTTTTAATTAAAGTCAGTAAATATCTGCTTTCACTCTCTTTGGTCAATAAGGCATTAATATCTGATGCTAATTCTTGATCAATTAACTCCTTTAGGAGATCGAATATTCTATTTTCTTCTGCAAGAAGAATTTGAGATATAATTTTTTGAGTAGTAGAATAAGCGGGAAAGATGAACTGATATTTATGGGAATATCTTAATAATTCTCTAAAAATATATTTAGGGTTAGCATCTATCTTGACTATCTCTGCACCCTTGGCAATAAAGTTATTTTTAAATTCACTAAAGTTTTTAAAAGAGAGAATATCCAATATTATTGTTCGTTGCTTCAAAATAGTGCCTTGAGAACATTTATTTTTTAGAGATTTATTGAGTAATTTTAAATTACAAGAACCAAAATAATGGTTAGCGATATATTGACAATCATCTATGCAATCCAGGAAATTAAAACTAAAGAAGCGGTAGGAACATTTAAAATAACCAAGCTGCAAAACAAAGAGTATTTTTGCTTTAACTGCCCTAAACTGATTCAGGTACGATAACTCTAAATCATCAAGCAAAAACAAATCTGCCCTATTCTCATCAAAAATTGGAATTCCATAAATTTCTTTATATTCACTGCCACTTAAAATTTTTAATCTTCTTTCAGATTTGTTTTCCATTTTAGTTAAAATATTTTTTAAAATTGTTGCTTTAACAATTTAGGAATTTATAAATATACTTGTAAATCAGATGTTATTCGTATAATCAGAAAGAGATCAATTAAAATCGCTAAATAGACCTATTTTGTATATGATAAACTATAACGGATATTAACTCTATACGAAAATCTTAAATTAACTATTATTCATACACATTATCTACATGCTAATAGGATATATGAGAGTTTCATCTGAAAATGATCGACAAACTACCAATTTACAAAAAGATGCTTTGTTAAAAGAGGGAATAGATTCCAGAAATATTTTTGAGGATCATGCGAGTGGCGCAAAAGATAATAGACCGGGGCTAAAGGAAGCTTTAGAATTCGTGCAGGAAGGAGATTGTTTAGTGGTGTGGAAGCTTGATAGACTTGGTAGATCACTGCCTCATCTTTTAAGTATAGTTACTGATTTACAAAAAAGAAAAATATCTTTTAGGTCAATAACTGAACAAATGGATACTAATACCCCTCATGGGGAATTTATCTTTAACTTATTTGGCTCTCTTGCTCAATATGAAAGAGCATTAGCCAAAGAGAGAATATTAGCGGGTTTAGAAGCTGCTAAAAAAAGAGGAAGGATGGGAGGAAGGCCAAGAAAAATAAATGAAGAAAAATTAGAATCAATTTTAGAGATATTAAAGGCTGGAACTAGTAAAGCTCAGATATGTCGTAATTTTGGTATTCCTAGGTCGACTTTGAATGATACTTTAGGAAGGTTAAGTTAATATAAATAAGGATTTAAATTACGGTCTTAACTTTCTTGATATAAACCTAACTTAAGGAAATAAATACATGAAAAAAACAGAAATTAATAAAATTTTAGCAGAAAAACAAATAGATTTTAATAAATTTGAAGAGTATCTCAAAAGTGAACTTGATATAGAAATTGATAAAAGGATAAATTGGACCATGGTTACAGAAAGTCAGATAGATAATTTTATAGAAAAATTTCAAAAGCAATCATCTGATCAATCGCCAAAAATTCGCTCAAATTCTGGCGATTCTGATCAATCAACCAAAACTGTTGTCTCGGGTGATTCTAGCATCAAATCCGAAACTCACAAAATCTCTCCCGACACACCCAATAAAGTTACGTTACTAAAACAACAAACAATCAGTTTTGAATTACTGCCTGGAAAAGATTTAGAAACTGGTGAACATTTAGCTGATGAATTTAGATGTGTACTTAATTTTGGCAAAGAAAGACCTCCGACTATTGTACCCAAATCACAAGGTCGGCACGTTTCCTCATATGCTTTATTTATAGAAACCATACAATCTCGTTTAGAAGGTATGGACATAGAAGAAGCGATAAATATGGTAGAAGAAATAGTATTGGAATATGTTGATGAAAATGCCAAATGCATTAAACAATTCCAAGAGTACCTAGAAAACAGAAAGTTGGCATTAAAATTAAGTGGCGTTATCAGTAAAGAAGATAGAAAAGAGATTTATCAAATTGAAGAAACAAAAATTCCAGATGAAATAAAGGCGCTAAAAGATAATTTAGAGCTGAGTTTACAGCATTGCGACCAAAGTCCTTCTGCCAAAAAACAGATAGAAGAAGCATTAGAACACTTATCATTAATTGTTGAATTACGAAATCAAAAAGATGAGATTCTTCCTTCTATAGAAATGAGAAATAAGGTAAAACGAGCAGATTTATGGAAATATCAACAATGTTTGGTTGATACCATTAAAGCTGGAATGGTAGTATTAAATAGGATGGAAGGAGTGGCGTTTACTGGCATAGAAAGGAAGACAGCCGTAGAATTAGGATCGGAAGGTAGAGCTGCATCTGATGCAATGGCAAGTTTGAGAGGAATTGATCCAAATCAAGTAAATACTGCAAACATTGCAAGTCAAATGATGAAATTATTTGACTATCCTTTGAAAGATATAAAAGCAGAGGCAGAGAAAGAACAGAAATCCGATCAAGATATCGTAGAAGAATTTTATCAAGTCTTAAGAAGGCATGAGAAATTTTGTTATGATAGTTTTTCTGGGTTTAGGAATTTAGGTGAAAATGATATAACACAAATTAGACGACGCTTTTTAAAAGATATTTTAGATCAAGAAAACAGGGCTACCGCATATAAATTTTCATAGACAAATATAATTAAACCGCTA